>DASVEU010000188.1:0-2371 GCA_036380395.1 Gaiellaceae bacterium | reverse complement strand
GAGCTCGAGCGGCACGGGCGGCCGTAGCTCGTCGACCAGCTTGTCGGAAGATGCGATGACGATGAACCGCCGGGCCGCAGCGGCGACGATCTTCTCACGCGTGTGTGCCCCGCCGCCTCCCTTCACGAGCCAGCCGGAACGGTGGACCTGATCCGCGCCGTCGACCGCGAGGTCGAGCTCGTCGAGGGCGTCGAAGGGCTCGACACGAAGACCGGCGCGGCGAGCAGCACGTTCCGTGGCGACTGACGTCGCGACGCAGCGGAGGCGGAGCCTTCGCGACGCCAGGATGGGCAGCAGGTACGCGACCGTCGAGCCCGTCCCCAGTCCCAGCGTCATCCCGCTCTCGACGAGCGCAGCCGCCGTCGCCGCGGCGGTCCGCTTCTCGAGCTCGGAGGTTGCCTCTGACGCGAGGTGACTCATCGCGCTTTCACCGCCGGATGGGCGACGAAGAAGAACCGAATGATCCTCGGGGAGGTCATGCGCGTGCCGTACGGGCTCGAGCGCCTCGCGAGCTGTGCACGAGCTGCGTTCAGAACGGATAGGGGGCGAGGGGTCCAGGCGGCAGCTCCGTACCAGATCGCGAACGCGAAGCTCGCGACTCCGAGACCAGGCGCCACGCGGTCAGTGACGACCTGAGCGGCCGGCTGGCGAGCGCCGCGCCAAAAGCCCTCGACAGGATCGTCATCGACCGGCCGGTGAAGATGGCCAGCGCGCCCAGAGAGATCACGCCGAGCAGCTGCGATTCGATCGACGCGACGAGCAGGATTCCGACGCCGGCGCTGCCGCCCATTCCGTGTATGAGGCCGATGGCGAATGAGCCCAGCTTCGTCCGGGCGCGATGTGGATCGCCGTGCTCGGTGCTGTTGAGCGGAGACATTACGTACCTCCTGTGTTGGAAGGACATGACCCGGTCTGAGCCCGTGGCCACGCGCCCAACGTGGGCCCGGCAGGACGGGATTCCGGGAACGCGAGCGGACGACTCGGCTCTTAGCTGAGGCCAGCGCACGCGGTCGTTCCCGCGGTGCCTCGTGGCGCGCCGATGGAGCAGCGCCTGCGTGACGGCGTGGTCAAGGAAGTCGCGGAGCTCGAGAGCGGCGAGAGCAGGGCTGTCGACCGCAGGACTGCCTGGGGGACCGCGCCCAGACGCCAGCTCCAGCACATTCCCGCGGATGTGCAGGGATGTGCGGGGATTGAGGTGCGGGCGCGAGACCGTCGCCGAAACTAGCCGATGACGATTTCGATGATTGCCAGTGTGGCGGCGGCGAGCAGGGCCGAGTATCCGATCAAGCGCGACATGGGTTCTCCTTCGGTGGATCATTCGGTCCGACCGGGATACGTGGCCAGCATGCGGGCCGCGGCTGTGCATGCTGTTGGACCAGGAACCCGGTCGACAGCGACGATCGCGTTGGTGATGAAGCACGTCCTCATCGAAGAGCGTCTCCCTTCCTCCGATGACGCTGTGAGAGGAGCACACTGCCGGCACGAGGCCGGGGGCGAGCATGTGCTCTTTGGTGCGCGCGTCGCACCTGGGTGAGCTGACGTTCCCATCTGCAAGCCAGAGCGCTGGCGCAGCCCGGAGCTCAGCACAGCTCTCGAGCCCGTCCCGCGCGGCCGGTCGGCCGCTGGCTGCTGAGAGGCGCGGTCAAGGAGTCGAGGCCGGGTGAAGCTGATCGAGCGCTTGCCGCGGCCCAGCGTGCGGGCGACCTCCCCAACTACATGCTCGAGTTCGTCGACTCGCTCAGAACCAGCGATTTCCACATCGAGAGGCTTCGGCGCAGATGCGCAGTGCTCGTGATGCCCGCTCGCCTTCGAGCACTTCCACCTGGGCGGCCGCGTCGCCGCTACGGTTCGGTCGGCGCTCGATACAGAGTCGCCCCCGGCCCGTCACCGCAACTGCACGACGGGAGTTGTCTCCTGAGCACGAAAGGAAGCAAGATGGCTGACGGTGTCCAGGTGGAGAAGCGCCGGCTCGACGCGAGCGAGAACGATGCACTGATCGGGATGGCGCGGATGGGCGCGGATGCGTTCGGGTACGAGGCAGACCTGCGGATCGACCGCCAACTCGCCCAACTCCTGCGCCTGCGAGTTTCGCAGCTCAACAACTGCACGTACTGCCTCAGCCTGCACTACGAGGCGACGCGCGATGCGGGCATCCCTCGGGCCAAGATCGACACCCTGACCGCGTGGTGGGAGACCGAGCTTTTCTCCGAGGCCGAGCAGGCGGCGCTCCGCTACGCCGAGGCTCTAACCCGTGCGGCTGACACCGACCGAGACGCAGCGTTCCAGCGCTTCCACGACGCGCTCGCCGAGAACTTCAGCATGGAGCAGATGCTCGAGATCGTCGGCGTCGTCGTCAACATGAACGTCTGGA
>DASVEU010000187.1:0-2540 GCA_036380395.1 Gaiellaceae bacterium | reverse complement strand
TCGTGAATGCGTTCGAGAGACCGCACCCGAGCTTCCTGCTCGTCTTCTCAGCCTTCTCCGTCGGACTGTTCGCGAACGCCATCCTGCCGGGACGGATCGGCGAGCTCGCGAGGGTTGCGGTACTCAACAGGCGCATGCCTCAGCGCAGCGCCTGGGCGCGCTTGCTCGGCACGGTGTTCGCGCACCGCGTTTTCGATCTGGTCGCCGTCATCGTCCTGGTCGTGTACGTGACGTTCACCGCACACATTCCGAGCTGGGCCGTCACGAGTCTGATCGCCGTCGTCGTCGTCGGCGTCATCCTCTTCACCCTCGCGGTGCTCGGTGCCCGCAACGACCGTTACTCGGGGATCGAAGACGGTCTCGGCGCGGTGCGCAAGGTGGTGCGGCTCGCGCGGTACGGGCTCGGCGTCATGCGCCGGCCCGCGTCTGCCACGCTCGCGCTGCTCTTTCAGCTACTCGGCTGGACGTGTCAGCTGTTGGCCGTCTACACGGCGATGCGCGCATTCGGAATCCACCAGGGGCTCCCGGCCGCCGGCCTCGTGCTCGTGCTGATGAACGTCGCGACGATCTTCCCTCTCTGGCCTGGGAATATCGGGCTCGTGCAGGCGGCGGTCGCACTGCCGCTGTTCACCTACTACGGGGTGGACAAGGCGCGCGGGATCGCGTTCGGGTTCGGCCTCCAGGCGATCGAGGCGTCGGTCGGGATCAGCGTCGGCCTGATCTTCCTCGCGCGCGAGGGCCTTTCCATCGCGATGCTCAGGGTGATGCCGGACGCGGCGCAGGCGGAGACCCCGGAGGAGGAGCCGGCCGCGGATGCAGAACGCCCGCGCGCTCGCATGTCCGGCTAGCCTCAAAGGCGTTCTGTCGGCGCGCGACGCGGCTGCAGCGCTGGCGGAGGGATTGCGCTCGTGGGCCGAGGTCGACGAGCTTCCCGTCGCCGACGGCGGGGAGGGAACGCTCGACGTGCTGCACTCGGCGCTCGGGGGCGAGTGGCGTGAGGCCGAGGTGCCGGATGCGTTCGGTCGTTCGCGCGTGGCGCGCTGGCTCCAACTCCCGAGCGGGGTGGCCGTGGTCGAGGCCGCCGAGGCGATCCCGCTCGACCAGGAGCGGCTCGATCCGTTCGCGGCCTCCAGTCGCGGCCTCGCCGAGGTGATTCGCGCTGTCGGACGGCCGCGCGAGCTGCTCGTGTGCCTCGGCGGGACGGCCAACGTCGACGGCGGCGCGGGTCTGCTGGCGGAGCTTGATGAACTGCCTGCGCCGACGCGTGTCGCCTGCGACGTCGACGTCCCTCTCGTCGACGCGGCGCGTCTGTTCTCGGCGCAGAAAGGCGCCTCGCCTGCTGACGCCGCCGAGCTCGAGGCACGGCTCGTCGCAATGCCGCAGCTCGCGGCGTACGCGGACGTGCCGGGGGCGGGCGCCGCCGGCGGCCTGGGTGCGGCCTTCGCTTCTCTTGGCGCGGAGCTTTTGCCCGGTGCGCCGCTCGTCCTCGATCTCGTCGGCTTCGACCCAACCGGGTACGACCTCGTGGTCACAGGCGAGGGGACGGTGGACCTCACGACGGTGCGAGGGAAAGCTCCTGGCGAGGTCGCGCGGCGCTGCGCGGCGGCGGGAGTACGTTGCGTCGTGTTCGGCGGTCGCATCGGCGAGGCTCTGCCGGAGCTCGAAACGATTGCCCTATCCGGTGACCCGAACCAAGCCGAAAGAGATCTCGTCGCCCTCGGGAAATTTCTTCGCGACTCGGAAGCAGGGTAGTGTCGCCTGGTCTCGATTCATCACACGGAGGGCAGGCGCAAATGGAGTCAGGCGCGTACACACAAAGTGGGGATCAGTATCCGGTGCAGTTCTCGGTCGAGTATCCGGACCGGGATCTCGACCGGCTGATGACGGCATTCAGAATCATCGTTGCGATCCCGATCCTGATCGTGCTGGGCGCGATCGGCGGCGGCTGGGGCAGCTGGGGCGGCGGCGGGAACGGTGAGTGGGTCGCAGCGGGAGGCGGCGGGATCCTGTTCTTCCCGACGCTGCTGATGATCGTGTTTCGTCAGAAGTATCCGCGCTGGTGGTACGACTGGAACCTCGAGCTGTTGCGGTTCCAAAACAGGGTTGCGGTGTATCTCGGTTTGATGGACGACCGCTACCCGTCGACGGACGAGCGCCAGTCGGTCTCGCTCGAGTTTCCGTATCCGGACGCGAAGCAAGGCCTGAACCGATGGCTTCCGCTCGTCAAGTGGTTCCTCGCGATCCCCCACTACATCGTGCTGGTCTTCCTCGGTCTCGCGGCGATCGTGTGCGTGATCATCGCGTGGTTCGCGATCCTCTTCACCGGCCGCTATCCGAAGGAGCTCTTCGACTTCGTCGTGGGCGTCATGCGCTGGGGCAATCGGGTTGCTGGCTACGCCTTCGTCCTCGTGACCGACCAGTACCCGCCGTTTCGGTTGAGCGCATAGCGACCTACGGTCGCGTCTGTTCGGCCCGCCGGGCCAGCTCCTCGATCTTGCCCTGCGCCGCGTCGAGCCGGCCGACGCAGAGCTTGTAGAGCT
>DASVEU010000186.1:0-2583 GCA_036380395.1 Gaiellaceae bacterium | reverse complement strand
CGAACGTCGGTGAGTCCATCGCGTCTCTCTGTTCGCGCGAACGTCGATCAGCCAGCGCATATCCCCAGCCTGTCATCGACCTCGTCGTCCGAGGGGATTTCGGTGTGCAAAAGGGATAGCCGCAGTACCCGAGCACCCTGCGATGGGGAACGGCCGGAGTGTGAGGCTTGTGCCTAGCCGGTGGCCGTTTTTGTCCGTTCTGGCAGAACCCAGCCCGAACGAACGAAATGGCAGGTGTAGCCGTGCGGGTATCGCTCGAGGTAGTTCTGATGCTCGGGCTCGGCTTCCCAGAACGGCCCGGCGGGGGTCACCTCGGTCACGACCTCCCCGGGCCAGCGGCCCGAGGTGTCGACGTCGGCGATCGTCTCCTCGGCGACGCGGCGCTGCTGCTCATCGAGATAGAAGATCGCCGAGCGGTAGCTCGGCCCGATGTCGTTGCCTTGACGGTTGACCGTGGTTGGATCGTGGATCTGGAAGAAGAACTCGAGCAGCTCGCGGTAGGAGGTTCGCTCGGGATCGAAGACGATCTCGATCGCCTCGGCGTGCGTGCCGTGGTTGCGGTACGTCGCGTTCAGAACATCGCCGCCGGTGTAGCCGACCCGGGTCGAAGTGACGCCGGGTCGCTTCCGGAAGAGATCCTCCATCCCCCAGAAACATCCTCCGGCAAGGATCGCTTTCTCAACGCCGTCGCTCACGTACCGACCTCCTCGCTCACGCGATTCGTCACCAGCCTGCCAGCAAGCTCGTAGCCCGAGGCCATACCGTCGTGTCAAGGGAATGACGCCGTGCCCGGCCACGGCCCACGGTTGGCGTGCCTCGATCCCGAGAGACGCCTCTCGATCTCCGGCTCAGAACAAGCAAGGAACGCACGCCCCCGCTGCGCACCTCGCGGTAGCCATGCGCGTCCTGGCGGCCGGCAGATTGATCTCGACAGCCCGCGTTGTTCGAACGCGGACGATCACAAAGGAGTGGCAGATGTCTGTGAGTAGTCCTGTTTTGACGGGCCCCGGCGGAGGTCGCACCGTCGAGTCCGGCCACGGCTCCAGCGCCGAGCTGAAGATCGCCGGTGAGCAGTCCGGCGGGGAGTGGGCCGTCGTCGAGTGGCGCGTCCGCGCGGGCGACGAGCCACCGATCCACACGCACACGCGCGAGGACGAGACGATCTACGTTCTCGAGGGCGCGATCACCGCACTCGTCGCCGACCAGCGAATCGAGGTCGAAGCCGGCTCCTACGCCGCGCTTCCGAAGAACGTGCCGCACGGCCTGAGCGTTCGCGGCGAGGAGGCACGCCTGCTCGTCACGCTCGAGCCCGCCGGAGCGGAGTATCTTCTTGTGCCGCGCGACGAGAACGACGCCGATCCGAGCCGCTTCGGCATCGTCCTCAACGGCGCAGCCCCGACAGGCTGACGTCGAAAGTCTTCTCCGGGGCGCCAGAGTCAACGCCCTCCGTGACCGCGACAAATGGCAACACGCGCACGCCGCCCAAGACGCCGCTCCGTACGGGCTCGTCCAAGACGATTGCACGTGCGGCGATGCGGCGTCTCGGGTGCCCCCGCGGCGCTGCTCTTCGCCCGCGGCTGGCGGCTCGAGCCCTAACGCGAACGCCCCGGCCAACTGGGAGCTTGGTGCTGTCGGACTGCGCTTTACGGGCCTCCTCTAGCGTCTCCCATCCCTGCCAGGCGATGATGGGCAGCATCGTGAGCGCCGCGACTGGGTCGGCCCACCACCAGCCGAGGGCGAGGTTGGCGCCGACTCCGACGAGGAGCGCGAGCGACAGGTACGCGCACACCCAGGTCTCGACGGCGTCCGCCTGTAGCGCGCGACGCGCGCGCCCCGTCTGCTGCTTGGCGTAGGCGAGCGTCGGCATGACCGCGAGCGACACCACGGCGACGATGAGCCCGACCGTCGAGCTCTCGGGCTCGTCTCTCGACCAGCGCCCCGATCGCCTCGAAAGCGATGTAGGCGGCGAAGCCGAGCTCTTTGGCAACGGGGGTGCGCGCCGTAAGTCGCTGCGTAAGTCACCGTTGGTGCCGCGGTGCACGCGGACAGAAATCTCCTGCTCACAGGCATTTTCTTCCCCACCGCGAGATCGAGCCGCAGATCAAAAATCTGCGTGCGCGCCTTCCGCCCGTTTCCGCGACTTGCAGGACGTTTCCGTCTCTCTCGGTACGCTCGGCGCCGTCCGTGTCACAATCGTTGCCTAAACGGTGTACCAGATAGTGCTATTTTGCAGGTCTTTTATGGCCCCGGGAGGAGTCGAACCTCCGCACGCAGATTCGAAGTCTGCCGCTCTATCCACTGAGCTACGGGGCCCCGTGCGGGCAGTATGCCCGCCGTCTCGCCGCTCGACCCTAGGCCGCGCGTTCGGTCTCGAGCCGCGTGCGGGCGACCGCGGCGACGGCGCGGGCGACCGCCGGGTCGAACTGCGTCCCGGAGCCGCTCTCGAGCGCGGCCACCGCGGCCTCGGGAGCGAGCGCCGCTCGATAGGGACGCTCCGAGCGCATCCCGACGTACGCTGCGGCCGCGTGGACGATGCGCGCTGCGAGGGGGATGTCCTCGCCGGCGATGCCGTCCGGGTAGCCG
>DASVEU010000185.1:0-2118 GCA_036380395.1 Gaiellaceae bacterium | reverse complement strand
GAACTTCCGGAAGACCTCGAGCACCCCGTCGAGGCCTCCCGCGAGAGACCGCGCAGGCGCGAGGAAGTGCCGCGCAACGAGAAAGCGACGCGCCGCCTCAGCGGTGACCTTCACCCGCAGGACACTAGCCGCGTGAGCGTCGACCGGCTCGCGAAGTATGCGCCGTCACAGGCGACATCACCCACAGACCTTCGCGTAGTTGCGACCGGGGACGAAACGCCTCGGGGGCACTCCCGAACACTCGCCCACACAACTCTTTCTAAAAGACTGCGGTTTTGTCGCTCTCGCGCACGCGAGAGCGGCTGACTCTCAGGCTTCGCGCTCGATGCCGTCCGGCAGCTGCACCCAGGGATGCCGGCGCGTCTCGTAGATCGACCGAATCGGCACGGGAAAATCGGGATCCGCGAACACGCCGACGGGAACGGCGATCATCTCCGGCATCGCCGGAAATTTGAAGAAGACTGTCCCGCCGCACTCCGGACAGAACGAGAAGATCCGTTCTTCCCCGTCATCGGAGATGCGTACGTATTCGCTGCTGCGACCTTCGGTGCGCAACTGCTCCGCATCGAAGCGTGCTTGGACGCCGAAGACGCTGCCGGTTCGCCTCTGACACTCGTGGCAGTGACAAATCGAAACCCGAATGGGATCGCCATCCGCGATCAGGCGAAGCTGTCCGCAGCTGCACGCTGCCTTGCGCGTGGCCATCCGGTGGATCCTAGAGGCGGTAGCCGAACTCGCGGACAGCGCTTCGGGGGACATCCCGCAACGCTGGCGCAGGCGGCGCTACTCGCGCTGTTCCCGCGGCCAGACGAGCCGCGTGACGCCACCTGCGCCGATCAGTCCTTGATTGGCGTGTTGTCGGCTTCGACCGCGTCGAGGAACGCCAGCACGCGCTCCGTGAGCAACGCAGCCGCGGCGTCGTCGTACGCCGGGAGCGAGGAGTCGGCGAAGAGGTGTTCCGCCCCCGGGTAGAGGAACAGCTCGGCCCGGTCGGTCGAGTCGACCAGGGCCCGCGCGGCCTCGAGGTCCTCGTCGAAGAACGGGTCGGCGTCCTTGCCGTGCACCTGCACCGGGACGCCCTCGGGCCACGCGTCCCCGAACTCCGAGACCGGGAGGCACGAGTACATGAGCAAGGCCCCGCGGGCGCCGGGCCGGGTCTGCGCGAGCTGCTGGGCGACCATGACCCCGAAGGAGAAGCCGGCGTAGACGGCCTCGGGGTTGATCCGCTGGGCGGCGGCGACCCCGCGCTCGGCCAGCGCGCCGAACCCCGCTCCGCCTGCGAAGGCCATGCCTTCCTCGATCGTGTCGAACCTGCGCCCGTCGAACAGGTCGGGGGTGTGCACGGTGTGCCCCGCCTGCCGCAACTCGTCGGAGAACGACCGCACTCCCTCGGTCAGCCCCTGGACGTGGTGGTACAGGACAACCTCGGTCATCTCAGATCCTCCTGACTATTGATCCACAAAGTTGGAACATTCTGCAATGTTAGTCTGTTTGGCCATGGCTGGCAACCCGTCTCCCCCGGACTACGAGCTCGCCGACCGAATGGCCCTCACCGGGCCCTCACAGGTGAAGGCGATCAGCCATCCCCTCCGAACAACGATCCTGGGCCTGCTCCACGAGCGGGCGGCCACGGTGACCGAGCTGGCGATTGCGGTCGAGCGGCCGAAGAGCACGGTCGCCTACCACGTCAATGTCCTCACCGAGGCCGGACTGGTGCAGGTGGTGAGGACCCGGCGGGTGCGCGCCATCGAGGAGCGCCTCTACGGCCGCACCGCGCGGATGTTTTACGTCGGAGTCGAGCAGAGGCCGGATGGCGACGATCTGCCTCGGGACTTCAACGATTTCGAGGTCGCCGCTCAGGAGTCGGGCGCGGCGTACCGTGACGGGAAGCTGTGGGGTTTCATTCGGCACGCCCGCATCTCGGAAGCGCAGGCGTCGGAGTTCTGGGAGCGGATGGCGGAGCTGGTGGCGGCGTTCGAGCGGCTCCCGCGGTCGGGCGAAACCGTCTATTGATTCGCGGTCGGCGTCTATCCCACCGACCATCCGACCCTCCCGGCCGGCGGCGACTAGGAAGTCGAAGGCGGCACTAGAGCAGGATCGAGTTCAAGGGACATTCCC
>DASVEU010000184.1:0-6522 GCA_036380395.1 Gaiellaceae bacterium | reverse complement strand
GGCAATGCGCTCGGCCAGCGCCTCCGCGACGCCGCGGCCGACTTCGTTCGAATGCTTGAGCAGCGTGCCGAAGTCCCGTTCCGTGATGACGAGAACGCGGACGTCGGTAGTCGCCGTGACGCTTGCCGTGCGCGGCATCTTGGTGACGAGCGCGATCTCACCGAAGAAGTCGCCCTCGTGCATCGTGTTGATGCTCTTGTCGCCCTTCGTGACGTCCGCCTCGCCCTCGAGCAGGACGAAGAACTCGCGGCCGCGATCGCCTTCCTCGGCCATCACCTTGCCTTTGGGAAGGTCGAGCTCGTCGGCGATGTGGGCCACCTCCCCGAGCCCCTTCTTCGAGAGCTTCGAGAAGAGCGGCACCTTCTTGATCAGCTCGACCTTTCCGTCCTTGCCCAGTCGCATGTGGCGACTGTAACTGCCTTCCGAAGACTTGGCTACTTTTGACGAATGGAGGTCGTTCCGGCGATTTTCGGGGCCGCAGCCGGCCTGGCCGGCCTGCTGCTGGTCTTCCTCGGCGTCTCGATCTCGGCCTTCCAGTCGTTCGCCGGCGACACGCCGGCGGCGGCGACGGCAGGTTTCCGGCGCGCAGGCGCGTGGATCCTGGGCGCGTTCCTTCTCGGCCTGGTCACCGTCGCCGTCTCGTTCGCCTGGCTGTGGTCGCCACACCGGGCGCTGCGCGACCTGGCCGCGGTGCTGTTTGCCGTAGAGCTCGCAGCGACAGCTTCGGCCGCCGTCACGACCGCGCGTGCAGTCCTGTGGCGCTGAGCCTCAACAAGCTGAAGCGCCTGGGCGACGCCGGGCTCGTCGACCTCTTCGAGGCGGACCGCAAGCTCTGGACGGCGATGGCGAAGGACGCCCACGCCTACACGAGCAAGTTCGTGCGCGGCTCGGGCAACGCGGTTAGGCCCGACGATGTCGTTCCGACGCTCACGCCTGCGCTGGAGGTCTCGGATCGTCTGCGGACGTACTTGGCGGAGCGAAAGCTCTCCCAGAACTACTGGTACACGTGGTTCGCGGAGCTGATCGTCGACCGTCTCTGGAGTGACCTAAACTGACGGCCGTGGCGAAGCTGCCGGATGCGGACCTGCAGGCGAGAGAGTTCATCGACCGGGTGGTGGAGTCCCATCGCAAGAACGGCTATGGCGCAAAGGTCCCGAAGAAGCGCTACGAGGAAGCGGTCGCGAGAGTCGCAGCAAGTTTCCGCGGCCTGACTGACGCCTCAAAAGGCCGAGCCGCCTAGTCGCAGGTCTTGAACGGCTGGGGTCAGACCCTTGCCGTTCTGGTCGTGTCGGAGGCCGACAAGTCAGGTCTGGAGGAGACGCCGCAGCACGTACTGGAGGATTCCGCCGTGGCGGAAGTACTCGCGCTCGCGCGGTGTGTCTAGACGCACGCGTGCCTGGAAGTTCTTGTCGCCGGCGCGCACCGTCACCTCGTCTGCGCTGCCGTTCTCGATCCCTTCGACCGCGAACTCCTCGCGTCCTATCAGGCCCAAACTCGACGGCGTCTCACCCTCCGGGAACTGCAGCGGCAGGATCCCCATCATCAGCAGGTTCGAGCGGTGGATCCGCTCGTACGACTCCGCGATCACTGCACGCACACCGAGCAGGTTCGGGCCCTTCGCGGCCCAGTCCCGCGACGAGCCGGAGCCGTATTCCTTGCCGGCGATGACGATGAGCGGCGTCCCCTCTTCGAGATACCGCTTCGAGGCGTCGTAGATCGTCATCTCCTCGCCGCTCGGCACGTGGACCGTCCACGTTCCTTCGGAGCCAGGCACGAGGAGGTTCCGCAGGCGGACGTTGGCGAACGTGCCCCGCACCATCACCTCGTGGTTGCCGCGTCGCGAGCCGTAGGAGTTGAAGTCCCTGCGCGCGACGCCGTGCTCCACCAGATACTTGCCTGCAGGCGAGTCGGGCTTGATCGCACCGGCAGGCGAGATGTGATCCGTCGTCACTGAGTCGCCGATCATCACCAGACAGCGTGCGCCGCCGACGTCCTCGACTTCTTCGGGCTCGCGAGACATCCCCTCGAAGTACGGGGGCTGCCTGACGTACGTCGACTGGGGATCCCAGGCGAAGAGGTCCCCTTCGGGAATCGGCAGCTCCCGCCAGGCGGGATCGCCTGTGAACACGTCGGCATAGGTGCGCGTGAACATCTCGCCGCGCACCGCCCGCGTGATCGTCTCCTGGATCTCGTCCGAGCTCGGCCAGAGGTCCCGGAGGTAGACGTCGTCGCCGTCAACGTCCTGACCGATCGGCTCGTTGACGAGATCGACGTCCATGCGGCCGGCGAGTGCGTACGCCACCACGAGCGGCGGCGAGGCGAGGTAGTTCGCCTTCACCTCGGGATGGATGCGCGCCTCGAAGTTCCGGTTCCCGGAGAGCACAGAGCAGACGACGAGGTCGCCCTCGAGGATCGCCGCGGAGATCGCCTCCGGCAGCGGGCCCGAGTTCCCGATGCACGTCGTGCACCCGTAGCCCACAGTCTGGAAGCCGAGCTGGTCGAGGTACCGGTCAAGGCCTGCCTGCTCGAAGTACTCCGTCACGACCTTCGAGCCCGGCGCCAAGCTCGACTTGACCCACGGCTTGCGGTGCATCCCCAGCTCGACGGCCTTCTTGGCCAGGAGGCCCGCCCCGATCATCACTTGTGGGTTCGAGGTGTTCGTGCAGGAGGTGATCGCCGCGATCACGACTGAGCCGTGCTCCAGCTCGAACTCCTCACCGCCGACGGCAACCGCCATCGGGGTCTGCTGCTCGAGCATCGCGACGCCCGCGACAGGCACCTGCACCTGCGGGGTCAACTTGCCGTGGCCCGGCTCGACCGTCGCGGGCGAGTCGCTGGCTGGGAACGACTCCGCGACCGCCTCGTCGTGCTCGTTGCCGTAGTCGACGCCAAAGCTCTCGAGGGCGTCGACGAAGGATTGCTTCGCCTCGCGCAGAGGCACCCGGTCTTGCGGCCGCCGCGGCCCAGCAAGGGACGGCTCCACGGTGGAGAGGTCGAGCTCGACGACCTGCGAGTACTCGGGCTCGTAATCCGGGTTGTGCCAGAGCGCGTTCTCCTTGCAGTACGCCTCGACAAGGGCCAGCCGCTCTTCGTCTCGTCCAGTGAGCCGCAGATACTTCAGCGTCTCGTCGTCGACCGGGAAGAAGCCGCAGGTTGCGCCGTACTCGGGCGACATGTTCCCGATCGTCGCCCGGTCCGCGAGGGGGAGCCCGACGAGCCCGTGACCGAAGTACTCGACGAACTTTCCGACAACGCCCGCGGCGCGCAGCAGCTGCGTGACCGTCAGGACGAGATCGGTCGCCGTCGCGCCCTCCGGCATCGCGCCTGTCAGCTTGAACCCGACGACCTGGGGGACGAGCATCGAGATCGCTTCGCCGAGCATTGCCGCCTCGGCCTCGATGCCGCCGACTCCCCAGCCGAGCACGCCGAGCCCGTTGATCATCGTCGTGTGCGAATCCGTGCCGACGAGCGTGTCCGGGAACGCCTGGCCGTCTCGCGTTTCGATGACGCGTGCGAGAAACTCGAGGTTGACCTGGTGGACGATGCCTGTGTTCGGCGGGACGACCTTGAAGTTGTCGAACGCCGTCTGTCCCCAGCGCAGGAACGCGTAGCGCTCGCGGTTACGTTCGAACTCGAGCTCGGCGTTGCGGAACATCGCGCGCGCCGACGCGTACTCGTCCACCTGCACCGAATGGTCGATGACGAGCTCGGCGGGAAGCTGTGGATTGATTCGCGACGGGTCGCCCCCGAGATCGGCCATCGCATTCCGCATCCCCGCGAGATCGACGACCGCCGGCACACCGGTGAAGTCCTGGAGCAAGACGCGGGCGGGTCGGAACGAGATCTCTTCCGCCGGTTCGGCCGTCGCCTGCCAGTGGCGCAGCGCCTTGGCGTCCCCCTCCTCGCCGTGCCGGAGTGCGTTCTCGAGCAGGATCCGCAGGGTGTAGGGGAGTCGCTCGGCGCCTTCGAGCCGGAAGATCTCGTAGCTGCGCCCGCCTGCGCTGAGAGTGGAGGAGCTCACCCGACCGATTGTATGGAACCGCCTCCCGTTCCCATTTGACGTGGTCTCACCTTGTCCCTAA
The DNA here is from genome assembly GCA_036380395.1 of Gaiellaceae bacterium. GTDB lineage: Bacteria > Actinomycetota > Thermoleophilia > Gaiellales > Gaiellaceae > 3-1-20CM-4-69-9. The sequence goes on along the minus strand of DASVEU010000184.1, from coordinate 2,440 downwards.
AGTCCACCGATTCAGTGGACTAATAAGGAGACGAGATGCGACGAATTAGCCTAGCTTTGCTGATAGCCCTTCTTCTGCCGGCGCTGGCGTCCGGTGCCTCGAAGGACACGAAGTTGACCCTCGTGGCCTATTCGACGCCAAAGGATGCGTATGGACAGTTGATCTCGGCGTTCCAGAAGACGCAGGCGGGGAACGGCGTCACGTTCTCCCAGTCCTACGGCGCGTCGGGCGAGCAGAGCCGGGCGGTCGCTGCCGGGCTGGACGCGGACATTGTCGCGTTCTCCCTCGAGCCGGACATCACCTCGCTCGTCCAGAAGAAGCTCGTCGCGAAGAGCTGGAACAAGGACAAGTACAAGGGGATGGTCACACGCTCGGTGGTCGTCTTCATCGTGCGTGACGGCAACCCGAAGAAGCTGAAGACCTGGAACGACCTGCTGAAGCCGGGCGTTCAGGTGATTACGCCGAACCCATTCACGTCGGGCGGCGCCCGCTGGAACGTGATGGCCGCTTACGGCGGTGCACTTCGCTCCGGCAAGACACCGAAGCAGGCCGTCGACTATCTCGGGAAGCTCTGGAAGCACGTCGTCGCGCAGCCGACCAGCGCGCGCGAAGGGCTGCAGACGTTTCTCGCGGGCCGCGGTGACGTCTTCCTCGCCTACGAGAACGAAGCTGTGTTCGCCCAGAAGAAGGGTCAGCCCGTCCAGTTCGTGATTCCGAAGGCGACGATCTTGATCGAGAACCCGATCGCCGTCACGTCGACCTCGAAGCACCCAACGGAGGCGAAGGTGTTCGTGAAGTTCCTGCGCACGCTCGACGCGCAGAAGATCTTCGCGCAGAACGGCTACCGGCCCGTCGTACCGGCCGCCGCGCGCGGCTTCAACTTCCCGACTCGACCGCAGTTGTTCAGGATCAAGTACGTCGGCGGCTGGGCGCAGGTCGAGAAGAAGTTTTTCGACCCGAAGACCGGAATCATGGTCAAGTTCATAGGCTCGAGTGGCGGCTAACGCCGACGGACTTGCGGCAGCACCCGGGGCCCGGCGCTCACTCGCGCCGGGCCTCTCCATTGGTCTGAGCACGCTCTACCTGAGCGTGATCGTCCTGCTTCCGCTGGCCGCGCTGAGCTGGAAGGCCCACGGCTGGGGAGCGGTCTCGACGCCCCAGGCAACTGCTGCCTTGAGGCTCACCTTGGGGCTCTCGCTCGCCGTTGCGCTCGTGAACGCCGTCGCCGGAACGGTGATCGCCTGGACGCTGGTCCGGGACCGGTTCGTCGGCCAGGGCTTTGTGAACGCCCTCGTCGACTTGCCGTTCGCTCTTCCCACGATCGTCGCGGGTCTGACGTTGCTCGCCCTCTACGGCCCGAAGTCGCCCGTCGGGATCAACGCCGCCTTCACGCGCTGGGGCCTGTTGCTCGCATTGCTCTTCGTGACACTCCCGTTCGTCGTTCGAACGGTTCAGCCGGTTCTCTTCGAGCTCGATCGCGAGATGGAGGACGCCGCCGCCTCGCTGGGCGCGGGTCGCTTCACCACTTTCCAGCGCATCATCCTGCCGAGCATCCTGCCCGCGGTTCTGTCCGGCGTCGCCCTCGCGTTCGCGCGCGCCATCGGCGAGTTCGGTGCTGTCGTGCTCATCTCGGGAAACCTCCCGTTCAAGACCGAGGTCGTATCGGTGTACGTGTTCGGCCGGCTCGAGAGCGGAGACTCGGGCGGCGCCGCAGCAGCTTCGGTCATCATCCTTTTGATCTCGTTCGGCGTGCTGCTCGCGATCGGCGCCCTCCGCCGCTGGGTAACGAGACATGATCGCTAAGTACGCGCTCCGGTTTGCTGCGCTCGGCTACCTTGCGGTGCTGCTCGTTGCACCCGTCGGGTTCGTCTTCTGGCGCACTTTCGAGCACGGCGTCGGTCCCGCCTGGGACGCGGTCACGACTCCGGACGCCCTGCACGCGCTGAAGGTGACGCTCATCCTCACTGCAATCGCAGTTCCCGCCAACACGATTTTCGGCGTGTTGTGCGCGCTCGCGATCGTCCGTCATCGCTATCCGGGCGCGGGAGTCGTCAACGCGGTCGTCGATCTCCCGCTTGCGCTGTCGCCCGTCGTCGTCGGACTCGCCTTGCTGCTGCTCTACGGACGTGGTGGCTGGCTCGGCGGGCACGCAATCGTCTTCGCGCTGCCTGGGATGGTCCTGGCGACGATCTTCGTCTCGCTGCCCTTCGTCGTGCGCGAGGTCGTGCCGGTGTTGCGCGAGATCGGGACGGAGCAGGAACAGGCGGCGGCAACGCTGGGCGCGTCGGCCTTCCAGACGTTCCGCCGAGTGACGTGGCCGGCAATCCGCTATGCGACCGCCTACGGGGTCGTGCTGACCACGGCCCGCGCCCTCGGCGAGTTCGGCGCGGTGAGCGTCGTCTCCGGTCGTCTGGTCGGGCAGACGGAGTCGCTCACCCTC
>DASVEU010000183.1:0-12890 GCA_036380395.1 Gaiellaceae bacterium | reverse complement strand
CATCCCGACCCCGCCGAAGTATGTCCGAGTGGCGAGTTCTGGGCCAGAGCCGCACTAGACTCCCTCGGATGGCCCAGCCAGCCAGACGGCACGTTGCGGCGCCACCCGAGGACCCGCCGGTCGACCCCGAGGCGATCGACCGTGCCTACCACTATCACCGGGCTCGGCGAAACGCGCGGCTGCGCCGCAAACGCGAGAAGTCGAACGCACGGTTGCGCTTCTTCATCACGTTCACACTGCTGGTCGGGCTCTCGTTGTTCCTGCTGCTGACCATCTGGCACGAAGTCCAGAAGGTCTTCGGCCTTTAGCTAGAGCATTTGGTTACTGCAGGCTCGAGGCTCTTCCGAACGGGCTCCAACTGGTTTGCTCCCAGGACGTGCCGCCGCACATGGGGCAGATCGGCAGTGCACGGACGATCGTGACCCCATAGCCGCACTCGGAACAGTGGAACTCACCCTTGGCCGGGTCGCCGGCCGCCCTGAACTCGACGTACTCGTCAGGTGCCGCGCGCGACGTATGCAAGCCCTCCATCATCCAGACCCCCTTAGAGTACCTCCTGCGGCGTGAATCCCTCGGCCGCAGCTTCTCCAGCGCCATACCGTGCAGACGCCAGAGCCCTATCCCCCGCCAGAGCCAGCAGAGGACGACTGGACGATCCCTCAGCCCAGGCCCTCCCGCTCCTTTCAAGACCTCTCCGGCCTGGGAATGCGGCTCACGTGGGTCTCCGGGCTGATCCTGGCCGTCTCGGCGTTCACCGACTGGTACGTCGGCTCGGGGCCGGGGCCGACGACGAGCGTGATCGGGTGGCATACCGGGGCGCTGGGCAAGCTCGTGTTCGTGATTGGGCTGGCGGTGCTGGCGCTCGTCATCCTGCGCGAGACGGGGATCGAACTGCCCGCAACCGTTCCCGAGAGCCTGGTCATCATCGGGCTCGGCGCGCTCTCGACCATTTTCGTGCTCATCCGACTGATCAGCGTTCCCGACGAGTTCTTCGGTTGGCGCGGACGTGGCATCGGCATCTTCATCAGCCTGATCGCGTCCCTGCTCGTAATTGCCGCCGGCCTCTTACGAGCAGGCGAAGAAGTTTGAACCGAGCGAAAGCTTCGCTTTCGCTCGGTAATTGGGGACGGCGCTTCGCGCTGAACGTGCGCGGGCCGAGCCCGCGCACTCCAATGGTGTTGGTGCTTGGCGATTGTTCCCTTCCGTCCGGGCACGGGCGCTAAAGCGTCCGCGCCCGCATCACTACGCCTCCAGCTAAGCCCGGCTTCGCCTGGTCTTAGCTTCCGGCCTTGGTGGTTCTGCCTGTAGGGCGCTCGACCTTCCGCGTGCTCTGCGGGTCATCAGCACCCTCAGCGCTATCGCAATAAGCACGCCGAGCGCTGCGCCGCCGATCACGTCGAGCGGGTAATGCACGCCGACGTACACGCGCGAGAACGCTATGGCGGCTGCGAGCACATAGAGGAACGGAGCGAAGCGCGGAAACGAAAGCGACAGCATCGTCGCTGCAGCGAAGCTCGTCGCTGCATGGCCGGACGGGAACGACGCGTCATGCGGGAGGGGCACGAGCGTCTTTGGTTCCGGATAACGCAAAGGTGGGCGCGGGCGGTCGACGAGCGACTTCAACCCCATCGACGACCAGTCCGCGAGTGCGATCGCGATCACCGTGAGAACGAAGACGCCCCAGCGGCGATAGACCGCGCTGAGCACAAGCGCGATGACGATCCAGATGAGCCCCAGCCGGCCGACGTACGAGAGCCCTTCGAAGACCGGATTCAGCCAGCCCGCGCGATGGTGGACGACCCAGCGCTCGAGTTGCCGGTCGAGCGAGATCAGGCCGGAACGATCTGCTTCGTCTGCTCGATCAGCGCGCGCAGGTCGAACGGCTTGCCGACGAAGCCCTGCGCGCCACGCTGCACTGCTTCGTTCCCTGCATCGAGCTGGCCGCTGAACATGACCACCGGGATCGAGCCGACACCGTGCCGCTCCTGCACACGTCGCAACATCTCCCAGCCGTCGACCTGCGGCATCATCACGTCGAGCAGGATCAGGTCGGGCGCCTCATCCTCGAGCGCGGCCAGCCCGTCCTCCGCGTTCGCCGCCTCGCGGACGGCGTAGCCCTCCATCTCGAGGTTGATGCGCACGACTTCGCGCACCTGCGCGTCGTCGTCCACGAGAAGCACGAGCGGGCCGCGCGCCGGCTTTCCGGGACCCGAGCGTTCGAGGAAGGCGTCGAGGTCACCGCGCTTGTACCGGCGATGCCCGCCGGGGGTGTAGAAGGCCGGAACTCGGCCGACGTCGGACCATTTTCTGATCGTGCTCTGCGCGACGCCCAGGAACTTCGCCGCCTGGCCAAGCGTCAGCCAGTCGCTCTCGCCCGCAGCGACCCGCCTGGGACCGGGTTCTCGCGTAGCCATACCGCGAATCTACCCAAAGGTGCGCCTTCTTAACACCTGAGCGGAGACGAGAGGCAAATCTGCCTAATCCTGTAGGACGCATCTTCAAGACGGCGCCGCCCAGTCGGCGGCTTCGCGATGGTCAGGGAGTAATGGTCGAACCTTGCGGCCCGCCGCTCGGAACGTGGAGCGTACGGTCAGATGTCACCGTCCGGCCCGGCCGGGGGTTGTCCTGGATCGCCTGACCAAGAGCGACCCCGAGAGAGAAGACCAGGACGATCAGGAGCACGCGGATGCTCCAGCGGATCGTCTCCTGACGGCGACGCAGCCGGCGGCGTTCGTTGCGCTCGACTGGGGTGAGAGCGTTCACGGCTTGTAGTCGACTGCGCCGCGCTGGTAGAGATGGAAGGCCGCATCCTCCACCAGGGCGAGCGTGCGGGGCCAGCCGGGCGTGGCCGCGTGCTCGGACACAACGTCGCGGACCCATGCCTCCGCGCGGTCGTAGATGGCCACCAGCTCCTCCAGCGTGAAGGTCTGCCCGATACGGCGGCGGAGCTCTCCCGTCACGACCTCCAGTTGCGCGTTCAGGCGGTCCGCAGCTATGGGATCGCGCGACGCCGCTTCGAAGCGGCGATAGCCGTCTTCCCACTCTCGTCTCGCGACGTCGACCACTACCGACACGGGCGCAGAACCTATCCGTTACGGCGCGCAGCAAACAGACGGCCACGCCGGATCGACCTCGGCGAGGATCTGCTCACCCAACTCGTAACCGGGACGGGCCAGCGCGAATGCCACGTGTGCGTGCAGACACTTGAGGGTTCCGGCCCCCGCGCGCGCGCCGCCCACCCCGAGGTCGAGCTCGGGCCGTAGCCGGCGTTGCTCTGCGTGTGCGCGCTCCAGGCTCGCAGCGAGCCGGGGATCCGCGGCGGCCGCGCGCGTCCAGCGCTCGACGCCGCCGGTCGCTTCGAGCCGTGACACCGCCGCCACGAGCTGGGGACACGTGAGCCAGAACGTGGTCGGAAACGGCTCACCGTTGTCGTCGAACGCGTGCTGCTCAGTTACTGCAGGATGCCCGAAGGGACAGCGGACGACGACCCGTCTGAAGGCGCGTGGTGGCCTGCCTAGCTGGTGCTCGACGGCGGCGCGATCCTCGTCATCTTTCGCGAGCGAAGCGATGCCGAAACCCTACCCCGCTGGAAATGCGCAGCATTTCAGCGGTCGGGATGAGCTTTTTTCCAGGCCTGGATCCCCTTGACGATGAAGAGGTGCTCGCCCGGGCGGATGAATCCCAGCCTGCGCGCCTCGCGTGCGAGCGCATCGCTGCTCGCGGAGAACTGGAGCCGGTCTTGCAAGCCACGCCTCTCACTTGACAACCGCCCCACCTCGGCACGCCGTAGGGAGAGCTCGTGACGCGTCTCGAGCCAGCTCCTCAGGGGGTGGTAGTACGCGTAGCCGATCGCCACGACCAGCAGGACGGCGAACCACCGCCGCGCGAGCGTGGCGAGGGGTGGACGACGTGAAGCCTGCGCAGCCATGAGCCACAGGATTCGCGGAAGCCCGGCTTGCTCCTGCGAGCAAGCGCGTTAGCGACGCCGTTTAGAGGACTACGTCGACCTTGATGACGTTCGTCGAGCCCGGGATGTTGACGGCCGTCCCAGCGGTGATCACCACCGTGTCCCCAGACTCGATCAGTCCTGCCTCTTTCGCGGCGTCCAGGGACCGGTTCCAGAGATCCTCGACGTCCTTGCACTCGGGGATCCAGATCGGCGTCACGCCCCACTCGATCGCCATCTGGTGCACGGACCACTGCTTGTGGGTCAGCGCGACAATCGGGCGGCGCGGGCGCAGCCTCGCGACCGCCGACGCCGTACGTCCGGTGAAGGTGGGCACGAGCATCGCCTTCGCGCCGAGCGCCTCTGCGAGGTCGCAGGCTGCATTGGACATCGCGTTGCCGATCGTCGGGTCCTCGGTCGCTTCGGGAATCTGATGGCGGTAGCCGAGGCTCGGCTCGACTGCGCGGGCGATGCGGTCCATCGTCTGCACCGCCTGGACCGGGTACTCGCCCATCGCGGTCTCGCCCGACAGCATGATCGCGGACGTGCCGTCGAGGACGGCGTTCGCGACGTCGCTGGCCTCGGCGCGCGTGGGCTCGGGATGGTGGATCATCGACTCGAGCATCTGCGTGGCCGTGATCACTGGCTTCCCGCGCTCGAGCGCCTTGGAGATGATCCGTTTCTGCACGAGCGGCACGAGCTCGGGGCCGATCTCGACGCCGAGGTCGCCGCGGGCAACCATCACGGCGTCAGCCTCTTCGAGCACGTCGTCGAGCGCGTCGACCGCCTCCGACTTCTCGATCTTTGCGATCACGTGAGCGGTCGATCCCTCCTGCTCGATCAGCGCCTTCAGGTCGCGGACATCGGCGGCGGACCGGACGAACGACAGCGCGATGAAGTCGCAGCCGAGCTCGAGGGCGAACTCGAGGTCTTCGAGATCCTTCCGCGTCAGCGACGGGATCGCGATCGGGACACCGGGAAGGTTCACGCCCTTGTGGGAGGTCACGGTCCCGCCCACGACGACTCCGCAGCGGAAACGACCGGACTCCACGGCGTCGACGCGGAGCCGGATCATCCCGTCGTCGATCAGCACCTCGTGCCCGGGGCGCAGAACCTCGCCGATGGCCGCCGGCGCAACCGGAAGCTCGCCGTTCCCGGCGCCGTCTCCGGTCGTCACCACCGTCACCTCCGATCCCTGAACGAGGATGAGCGGCTGGTCGAGCCCGCCCACGCGGAACTTTGGCCCCTGGAGGTCGCCGATCAGCGCGAGCGGCCGGCCGACCTCCTCCTGAACGTCGCGGACGAGCTTCGCTCTCGCCGCATGATCTTCATGAGTCCCGTGTGAGAGGTTGAGACGCGCCGCGTCCATCCCCGCTCCGACGAGCTCCCGTAGCCTCTCGGGCGTCGAGCACGCAGGGCCGATCGTCGCGACGATCTTGGTCCGGCGCGGCGTCATCGAAGCCATGCATGCAGGTTAGCGCCGGGGTACGTCAGCGTTGCTGTCGTGGGAAGGCTCGCCACCCCGGATACACAGCGGCGTCACCGAGCTCCTCCTCGATCCGGAGCAGCTGGTTGTACTTCGCGACCCGGTCCGTGCGCGAGGGCGCGCCCGTCTTGATCTGGCCCGCGCCCGTCGCGACGACCAGGTCTGCGATGGTCGTGTCCTCGGTCTCCCCGGAACGGTGGGAGATCACCACGGCATAGCCGTTGGCGCGGGCCAGTTCGATCGCGTCGAGCGACTCGGTCAGCGTCCCGATCTGGTTGACCTTGACCAGGATCGCATTCGCGACACCCTCGTCGATGCCTCGCTGGAACCGCTCGACGTTCGTCACGAAGAGGTCGTCGCCGACCAGCTGCAGGCGGTCGCCGAGCCGCTCCGTCATCGTCTTCCACGCACCCCACTCGTCCTCTGCGAGCCCGTCTTCGAGCGAGACCACCGGATAGCGGTCACTGAGTGACGCATAGAGATCGATCAGCTCTTCCGCGCTCATGACCTGGCCCTGGCGTTCGAGGTGATAGGCGCCGTCGCGGTAGAACTCGGTCGAGGCGGGGTCGAGCGCGATCGCGACCCGGTCGCGGTGTCCGACTCGCTCGGCCGCCTCGAGCACCGCCTCGATCGCGGCCTCGGTCGAGTCCAGCTCGGGGGCGAAGCCGCCCTCGTCGCCGACACCGGTTGACAGTCCACGCTCGTGCAGAACGTCCTTGAGCGCGTGGAAGGTCTCGGCGCCGATCCTCAATCCTTCGGCGAACGAATCCGCGCCTGCAGGGACGACCATGAACTCCTGCAGGTCGAGCGAGTTCTGCGCATGGGCGCCGCCGTTGATCACGTTCATCATCGGCACGGGAAGGACATGCGCGCCGGCCCCGCCGATCCAGCGGAACAGCGAGACGCCTGCGTGAGCCGCGCCGGCCTTCGCCGTCGCGAGCGACACGCCGAGAATCGCATTGGCGCCGAGTCGCGACTTGTTCTTGGTCCCGTCGAGCTCGATCAGCGTCAGGTCGAGCGCGCGCTGGTCTCCGGCGTCGAGTCCCGTGACCGCGCCCGCGATCTCCGTCTCGACGTTGCGAACCGCGTTGAGGACGCTCTTGCCCCGGTAGGACCGCTTGTCGCCGTCGCGCAACTCGACGGCTTCGAACCGGCCGGTGGACGCGCCGGACGGAACCGCCGCGCGCCCGCTCGCGCCCGACTCGAGCACGACGTCCACTTCGACGGTCGGATTGCCACGCGAGTCGAGGATCTGGCGCCCGTGCACGCGCGCGATCGAGGAAGCACTCACTTGAATTCCTCCTTGGCGCGATCGAAGTAGCGGTCTTGCTCCTCCAGGGCCAGCTCGGCGAACGACTTCCCCTCAGCCGCGGCAGTGCGTTCCGCACGCTCCACCCGCTCGACGAAGCGGCGCGACATGGCGCGCAGGGCGAGCTCGGGATCGACGTTCAGCCGCCGCGCGACGTTGACGGCAGCGAAGAGGACGTCTCCCATTTCCTCGAACACGTGCGCCGGCGGCTCTGTCTCGGGAGGGGTCTCGCCTGCCTCGGTCAGCGCCTCCCTCAACTCGCGCACCTCGTCGTCGAGATCCGCGAGCGCGCCCGCGGTGTCCGGATACTCGAAGTCGACGGCGGCGGCCCGCCGCTGCACCTTCCGTGCGTAGAGCAACGCTGGCAGCGACTCCGGCACGTCGTGGAAGATGCCTGCGCGACCTTCCAGGTCGCGCTTACTGGACTCCCACGTGCGGCGGACTTCACCCGGGGAGTCAAGCTCAGGTCCGCCGAAAACATGCGGGTGGCGGCGGACGAGTTTCTCGTGAACTCCCCGCGCAATCTCCTCCAACCCCGGTTGGCCCTTCTCCGCCAGGAGCAGGGCAAGAAAGTACACCTGGAACAGTAGGTCGCCAAGCTCGTCCGCGAGCTTCGCGTCATCCCCGCCGATCGCCGCGTCGGCGACCTCATAGGCCTCCTCGACTGTGTGCGGCACGATCGTGCGCTCGGTTTGCTCGCGATCCCAGGGACACTCGCGGCGCAGCCGCTCGGTCAGCTCCTGGAGGTCGACGAGCGCCTCGGCGAGACCCACTTACTGGGACGTCGTGGTGGTCGTGCCGGTGAGCGTCGCGCAGGGGTCCGGGTTGGGCTGGTACCCAACCTGGTACTTGATGCCCGACTTGCAGTAGCTCTTCTTCTTCTTGTCGACCCACTTCGTCATCACTTGGTTCTTCTTCTGCTGCTCGAGCTGCTGCTTGATCGACGACTCCACCTTGCTGAGGGTCGTCGTCTGCGCTGCCTTGACGTCGGAGAGCGCTTGGATGATGTGGTAGCCGTACTGCGTGTGGATCGGCGCTGACAGCTCACCCTTCTTCAGGCTGAAGGCGGTCTTGTCGAAGGCGGGGACGGTCTGTCCCTTGGAGATGGTCAGCTTGCCGCCGTTCGAGGCCGAGCCGGGATCCTTCGAGTACTTCTTCGCCAGCTTCGCAAAGTTCGCGCCGGCCTTCAGCTGTGCGTAAATCGAGTCGGCGAGAGCCTTCTTCGTGACGAGGATGTGGCGCACGTCACGCGTCTGCGGCTGCCCGTACTGCGACTTGTGTGAGTTGTAGTAGGCCTTGACCTCGTCCTTCGAGACCTTGACGTCACCTGTCACCTTCTTGAAGAGCTCTTCCGAGATCAGCTGGGCGCGAACCTCTTCCTTCGCCTGATCCGCGGTCAGACCTTGCTGCTTGAGCGTCTTCTCGTAGCGTTGCTCGCTGCCTCCGTAGAACTGCTTCTTCAGCTGCTCGATGCGCTTGTTCACCTTGTCGTCCGTGATCTTGATTCCCATCGCCCCGGCCTCTTGCGCGAACTCCGCCCGCTGGATCAGGAACGTGACCGCCTGGCCCTTGAGCTGCTCGTACTCGGTGCTGCCTGGCTTCGGGAAGGGCCGCTTCTGGGCGACGTAGCTCGTCTTCGCGCGATCCATCAGGGACTGGAACTGGTCCTTCGTGACCTGCTCTGAACCGACGACGGCTGCGTCGTTCGAACTCAGGGTCGCGGTCGAGGTCCCACCGCAGCCGGCGACCACGAGCACGAGCGAGATGAGTGCAAGAAGAAAGGATCGTTTCATGGAAAATGCGCCATTTGCAGCGGATTCGTCACGCTGCCTGACGCGCGGCCAGTATAGCATCGACCAGTCGCAGCGCCTGCGGGAAACCCTCCTCCCGTAAAGACACCTCACGGTTTGCGATCGTGTAGACCGCCGTGTCGACGCGGCGCCGGAGGTCGCGCAGCTCGTCGGAGCCAAGCACCATCTGCCCGACGCTCGCCTTGCCGCCGCGGAAGACGAAGTAGTCGGCGCCGGCACGCGCCAGCTTGAGCTTCGCCTCCTGAATCAGGAAGAGATTCTCGACGGGCTCCGGCAGCGGGCCGAAGCGGTCTTCGGTCCCGGCCTGCAGCTCGCGCAACTCATCCTCCGACTCGCTCAGCGCGAGCCGGCGGTGGAGGTCGATCTTGAGCGCCTCCGACGCGATGTACTCCGCCGGAACGTAGGCATCCACTCGCGCGTCGACGCGGACCGGGCGGGCGGCGACCCGGCGCTCGCCGGAGAGCTCGGCAACGGCCTCGGCGAGCATCTCCACGTACAGCTCGAAGCCCAGGGCTGCGACGTGGCCCGACTGCTCGTCGCCGAGCAGGTTGCCGGCCCCACGGATCTCGAGATCGCGCATCGCGATCGCAAAGCCGGCGCCGAGCTCGGTGTTGTCCGCGAGCGTGGCGAGGCGCGCGCGTGCCTCGGGAGTCAGCTCAGACATGTCCGGGTAGAAGAGGTACGCGTGCGCGGTCACGTCGGAGCGGCCGACCCGGCCGCGAATCTGGTAGAGCTGCGAGAGGCCGAGCTGGTCGGCGCGCTCGACGATCAAGGTGTTCGCCTGCGGGATATCGAGGCCAGACTCGATGATCGTCGTCGACACGAGCACGTCCGCGTCGCCGCGCAGGAAGCCGTGCATCTTCTCCTCGAGCTCCCGCTCACGCATTTGGCCGTGCGCTGCGAGGAAACGCAGGTTTGGCGCAAGCTGTTGCAGCTTCTCCAGCACCTCGTCGATCGTTTCGACGCGGTTGTGCAGGTAGAAGGCCTGTCCGCCGCGCTCGACTTCGCGCTCGAGGGCGAGCTTGATCGCTTCCTCGTCGTACTCGCTGACGGTGGTGCGGATCGGGCGGCGACCTTCCGGCGGCGTCTCGATGATCGAGATGTCGCGGAGGCCGGAGAGGGACATGTGCAGTGTGCGCGGGATCGGCGTCGCGCTCAGCGTCAGCACGTCGACCTCGAGCCGCAGGGAACGCAGCAACTCCTTCTGGGCGACGCCGAAGCGCTGCTCCTCGTCGAGGATGACGAGACCGAGTTCCTTGGGGATGACGTCGCGGCTGAGGACGCGATGCGTGCCGATCAGGACGTCCACCTTGCCGGCCTGGAAGTCCGCGAGCACCTGCTTGACCTCCCGCGGCGAACGGAAGCGCGAGACCATCTCGACACGAACAGGGAAGTCGCGGTAGCGGTCGCGGAACGTGTGCCAGTGTTGCTCGGCGAGAATCGTCGTCGGCGCGAGCATCAGCGTCTGCTTGCCGTTGACGGCCACGGCGAACGCGGCGCGGATGGCGACCTCGGTCTTGCCGAAACCGACGTCGCCGCACACCAGGCGATCCATCGGACGCGGCGCCTCGAGGTCTTCCTTCACCGCTTCGATCGCAGCCTGCTGGTCGGGCGTCTCCCGGTACGGGAACTCCGCTTCCAGACGCTCGAGGTACTCGTGACGCAGGTCGTACGCGACGCCGGGCGCCTGCTGCCGCTGCGCGTAGAGGGCAAGCAGCTCGCCGGCGAGCTCGCGCACCGACTCCCTCGCACGGGTCTTGAGATTGTCCCAGGCCTTGCCGCCGAGCTTCGAGAGCGCCGGCGCGGAGTTGTCGGCGCCGATGTAGCGAGACACCTTGCCGAGCTGCTCGTGCGGGACGTAGAGCCGGTCGTCGCCGCGGAAGCCGAGGAAGAGGTAGTCGCGGGTGACGCCCGCGACCTCCTTCGTCTCGAAGCCGAGCAGCTTCCCGACGCCGTGGTCCTCGTGGACGATGTAATCGCCGCTGCGCAGGTCGGCGAACGACTGCAACGCCCGCCCGCCGACTCGGCGCTCACGCGGCGGCCGCTTGCGGAAGACCTGCGTGTCGGGCAGCAGGACGAGTCCGAGGTCTCGCCACACGAACCCGCGGCGCGCGGGCGTGACCGCGAAGATGAGCCCCGCTTCGCGCGGTAGCTCTTCTCCTTCTGCGATGACGCGCGCGTCGATGCGGCGAAGAAGGTTTTGCTGCCGCATGGCCTCGCCGAGGTGTGGGAAGGCAACGACGACGCGCTGTCCCGAGCGAACGAATGCGGCCAGCTCGTTCTCCGCTTCCGAGAGGCCGCGCGCCACGAGAGCCGGCCGCTGCGCCTCGAACGCGAACGGCTGACCTGCCGGCAGCGTGTCCAGCAGCGCTGCCTTTCCGAACGGCACCGGCTCGAGGCCCTCTTCCTCCCAGACCGTGCGAACCTCGTCGGCATGCCACACGAGGTCGGGGCCGCCGGGCACGGCACGCACGAGATCGGTCGGGATCGGGATCGGCTGGTCCTCGCCGACGAGGGTCGGCTCGAAGAGATCGAGTCGGCGCTCCGCGGCCGGATAGATGACTGCCGTCTCGACCGGGTGCAGCGCGCGTTGCGTGAACGGCGAGAACGCACGCATCTGTTCGATCTCGTCGCCCCAGAACTCGATGCGAAGGGGCTCCCGGCCGGTCGTCGGGAAGACGTCGACGAGACCGCCGCGGACGGCGAACTGCCCACGCTCGTCGGCGCGCTCGACTCGCTCGTAGCCGGCGAGCGCGAGTGTCTCTGAGAGCTGCTCGAGGCTGGTCTCCTCGCCCGGCGCGATCCGGATCGGCTGAGGCCGCGCTTGCGGCGGCGGCATCGGCTCGGCGAGCGCAGCCGCCGAAGCTGCGACGAGCCCGCCCGCCGCGAGCACGTCGAGCGCTCGTGCGCGCTCACCGACGAGGTGTGGCGCGGGATCGAGGCCGGAGCCCCAGTTGACGCCGCGGCTCGGCAGCATCGCAACGCGGTCCTCTCCCAGAAACCAGGCAGCGCCCTCGGCCGCGTCGCGGGCGTCCTGATCCTCCGGAGCGAGGAGGACGAGCGGGCGGTCGAGCTCTTCGTAGAGCGATGCGAGCAGTAGTGGCAGCGCCGGTTCGGAGACGCGGGCAGGCGCGGGGAACGCCTCAGCGAAGCCTTTGAGGCGTTCGGTCGCGCGGAGCTCCGCTACGAACGGGTGCAGGATCGTGTGGGTCGTGTGGTCCATGACGAAAGGCCGAACCCCGCGAGTTCGGCGCTTGTCATGGTACCCCCGCATGGATGGTCGACCCACCGCGGAGCGCGCGCTGGTTCCGCTCCGACGGAATCGGGACTTCGTCCTCCTCCAGATCGGCCAGGCGCTGTCGACCGTCGGCTCGGAGGCGTCGGGGATCGCCTACACGCTGCTGGTCCTCGCGCTCAACGGGTCACCGGCGAAGGCAGGCCTTGCGGCCTTCGCGCGCCTCGTTCCCTATGCGCTCTTCGCCCTCCCTGCCGGGGTTGCGTCCGACCGCTTCAACCGCAAGTGGTTGATGATCTGGGCCGACCTCGTGCGGGTGCTCGCGCTCGCCTCGCTGGGGCTCAGCATTGCAACGGGGCACGTCACGTTTCCCCAGGTCCTGATCGTTGCCTTCGTCGAAGGGACGATGTTCGTCGTCTTCAATATCGCGGAGATCGGCGCCGTCCGTTCGGTCGTGCCTGCGCTGCAGCTCCAGCGTGCCTTTGCGACCGAGCAGGCGCGGATGTCGAGCGTCTACCTCGCGGGGCCATCGCTCGGGGGCGCACTGTTCGGGCTCGCGCGATCGCTGCCGTTTCTGGTGGATGCGGTCTCCTACGCGTTCTCGACAGGAACGCTGCTCGTTATGAGGACGCCGTTCCAGGAGGACAGGGAGGAGAGCGAGACGGCCGGCATCTGGACGCAGATCAGGGAAGGGCTCGCCTGGCTGTGGGGACACGCATTTCTCCGCACGTGCGCGCTGCTCTTCGTCGGAGGGAACTTCCTCTTCGGCGCGTTGGAGCTCGTGCTGATCGTCGCCGCCAAGCGCCAGGGCCTCTCCTCCGCGGCGATCGGTGCTCTCGTGGCCGTAACCGGTGCGTTCTCGCTGCTCGGCTCCATCGCCGCGCCGCGCTTTTTGCGCCTGCTCCCAATGCGCGCCGTTCTTGTGCTGTCGGCGTGGCTGGCGCTCGGGATCGTCGCGTTCGTGATCGAGCCCAACGTGTTCGTTCTCGTCGCGGGAACAGCTCCACTGATTTTCTTCAACCCGACCGTCAACGCCATGGTGATCGGCTATCGCGTGGCGATCGTGCCCGACCGGTTGCAGGGACGAGTGAACAGCGTCGCCA
>DASVEU010000182.1:0-8834 GCA_036380395.1 Gaiellaceae bacterium | reverse complement strand
TACGTCCAGGTCGGGATCCAGCTCTGCGAGCGGCTCGAGCACGAACCGCCGTTACTGTAGGCGCGGGTGCGGGACCTTGAGGAGCGGCTCGTCGATGGTCGCGTCCCCGTAGAGGAGGAGGTCGAGGTCGAGCGTGCGCGGGCCGTGAGGGGGCGCGGTCGTCCGGTCTCGCCCGAAGGCCCGCTCCAACTCGAGCAGGGCCCCCAGGAGCGCCCGCGCGGAAAGTTCCGTCTCGAGCTCCACCGCTCCGTTCAGAAAACGAGGCTGGTCGAGATAGTCGACGGGATCGGTGTCCCGGAAGCTCGAGACGCCTTTCACCTCGACCTCGGCGAGCCCACGCAGCCGGCCGACGGCTGCCCGCAGCGTCTCCCTTCTCTCACCGAGATTGGATCCCAGGCCGACGAAGGCACGGACCATGCCCGGACCATAGGTAATCGCGACTACTCTGCGAACACGTGGCGCCCAGGCTCCTGATCGCCCTGGCCCTGTTCTTCGTGGCGGCTGCTCCTGCCCGGGCTGACCTCGTTGAGCTCAACTGGGCGCACGCACACAAGGGGACCCTGCTGGCCCGCGCCGCCGGTGGAACGGAGCTCGCGCACGCGCTGCGGATCTGGCGGGTGCCGGCGTACCAGGTAGCAGAGCTTCGCCGGGCCGGGGTCGTCCGCGTCAGCCGGACGGAGCAGCTCATTCCGACCCTCGCCACGGCCCTGCAGCAAGCGACCGACCCGCTCGTCCCACTGCAGTGGTGGCGCGCGGCGATCGGGTCCGACCAGGTCGACTCGCCAGGAGCAGGCAAGCCCGTAACCATCGTGGACTCCGGCGTCGATCTGACCCATCCCGAGTTCGCCACGCGGCCGAACACGACGGCGCTCAATGAACAGACGACGACCGACGTCGACGAGGACCACGGGACCGAGGTCAGCTCCGTCATCGCCGCGCCGAACAACGGCGTCGGCGTCGTCGGGATCTATCCCGATGCGGTCCTCCGCGTGTGGGATGCGAGCCCGTTCGGCTTTCTCAGTGAGGGCTCTGCGATCCAGGGGATCTACGAGGCGGCGCGGCGCGGCCCCGGCGTGATCAATCTCAGCTTCGGCGGTGAGGACGACGACCCGCTGCTGGACGATGCGATCCGGTTCGCGTTCCACTCGGGCTCGCTCGTCGTGGCCGCAGCCGGCAACGACGCGCTCAGCGGCAACCCACCGAACTTCCCGGCGTTCTATGCGCACGTTCTGACTGTCGGCGCCACGAACGAGCGCAACCAAGTCGCCGCGTTCTCGTCGTTGTCCCCGACCGTCGATCTTGCGGCGCCCGGTGTGCACATTCCTGTGGCGGAGCCGTTGGCGAGGGACCCCACGGGATACAGCACCGAGGGAAACGGCACGAGCTTCGCGTCACCGCTGGTTGCCGGCGCGGCCGCCTGGGTATGGACAGTGCGACCGGAGCTCGACAACACGCAGTTGTTCGAGTTGATGCGCCGGTCGGCTACGGACATCGGCGCGCCGGGATTCGACAACGCATCCGGCTACGGGCTGCTCAACCTCCCGAGCGCGCTCACCCTCAAGGCGCCTGCGCGCGATCCCCAGGAGCCGAACGAGAAGGCGCGCCAGATCGAGCCGCACGGCTTGTTCCCGAACGGAACACCGCCGCTGACGGCGCCCGGGCGCACGACCGGGTCGATCTCGGCGCGCGTCGACCGCAGCGAAGATCCGATCGATCTTTATCGCGTCTGGGCGCCGGCCGGGCGCACGCTGCGGGCGGAGGTGACGGGCTCCGTGCTCGTGCGCCTGGTGGCGCGCACCACGCGCGAGCACACGCTCGCTGTCGGGAAGCACGGCGTCGCGACGTACCGGAACAAGGGCAAAGGCGTGTACGTCTATGCCGAGGTTCGTCCGGCTGTGCGCCTCGCCGAATACAAGCTGCGCCTCAAGGTCGCTCGCAGGTAACGCCCGTCCATTCCGCCCACGCGATCCCCGGCTTACGCACGGTGACGCGAACTCTCTTGGCCCGCAGCTCGGTGTTCAGCGCGTCGGCAACCGCCGCGGCGAGCGTCTCGAGCAACCGGTAGCTCTCGGCGTCGTTGACGCCACGGACGATGTCCCGCACGAGGCGGTAGTCGATCGTCGCCTCGATCGCATCCTCCTTGGGCTCGGCGATCTCGAGCGTCACGTCGAAGAGGAAAGTTTGACCGTCGCGGCGCTCGTCGTCGTTGACGCCGTGACGCCCGAAGAGCTCGAGGCCGTGCACCTCGACGATCATCCGGCCACCGCCGCTGCGACGGTCAGGGCTTCGACGTGCTCGCGCACGTCGTGGGCGCGGAGGATCGTCGCGCCGCGCTCGTAGGCGGCGACCGCCGCGGCGATGCTGGCGGCGAGGGAGCCGGTGGTGGCGGCGGGGTCGCCGACAACTCGGCCGAGCGAGCTCTTCCGCGAGAAGCCGACGAGGACCGGGCGGCCGAGCGCGGTGAGGACGTCGAGGCGCCGGATGAGCTCGAAGTTCTGTTCGACGGTCTTGCCGAACCCGATGCCCGGATCGAGGGCGACCCGCTCTTCCCGGATCCCGGAGTCGACTGCGAAGCGGAGTCGCTCCTCGAGGAAGGCGGCGACCTCGGACGCGACGTCGTCGTAGGTCGGGTTCCGCTGCATCGTGCGAGGCTCGCCCTGCATGTGCATCAGGCAAAGGTAGGCGCCGGCCTCGGCGACGACCTCCGCCAGCTGCGGGTCGGCTCTGAGCGCGGTCACGTCGTTGACAAGCTCGGCGTCGAGCTCGAGCGCGTGGCGGGCGACATCGGCCTTCGCGGTGTCGATGGAGATCGGCGCGCCATGCAGAGCTTCGAGCACCGGCACGACGCGGCGTAGCTCCTCCTCCGCGGAGACTCCTTCTGAACCGGGACGCGTGGACTCGCCCCCCACGTCCACGATCGCTGCGCCCTCGTCGACCATGCGCCACCCGGCGGCAGCGGCGGCAGCGGGCTGGAGGTGCACACCACCGTCGGAGAAGGAATCGGGGGTCACGTTCACGACTCCCATCACGGACGGACGTGCAAATCGCTCCTCGATCGGAGGACGCTCGTTTGACACCACTGGATACTTTGACCGATGGGGGAACACGACGTGCGTCGGCGCGCGGCGTGGAGGTTCGTGCGCGCCGTGATTCGTTCTCAGGCAAGCGGGGTCGTCGGCGCCGCTCTGTCCGGCCTGCTCTGGCAGGCCGGAGCAGTCTCGGCGCCGCTGATGGTGAAGTACGCGATCGACCACGGCGTGTTGACGAGGGACCGGCACGCCCTGTTGATCTGGCTCGGCGCGCTGCTCGGAGTCGGGCTGCTCGAGATGACCGCCGGCGCGGTGCGGCACCTGTACGCCATTCGCAACCGGGCACGGTCGGATGCGCGCGTTCGTGACGCGATCTTCGCGCATGCGCTGCGGCTGGACGCGAGCTACCACGATCGAGTCGGGCCGGGCGAGCTGATGTCGCGCGCGTCGTCGGACTCCGAGCACGTCGCGCGAATGATGGACTCGATCGGCCACACGATCGGCTACGTCCTGACGGTATTCGCGGTGGCAATCGTCCTGCTCGTCCTCGACTGGCGGCTCGCTCTGGTCGTGCTGATCCCGCTGCCGCTGGTCTCCATCGCCGCGTGGGCGTACTCGCGGCGCTACCACGCGCGCACCGAACGCCTGCAGGAGCGCTGGGGCGCGGCTGCGACGCTCGTCGAGGAGACGGTGAGCGGCATCCGGGTCGTGAAGGGGCTCGGCGCCGGCGGCCCGCTCGCGTCCGAGTTCCGCACGCGCAGCCGCTCGATCGTCGACCGTGCGCTCGACATCGCGCGGCTCGACGCGGTCTTCATGCCGACGCTGGAGTTCCTGCCGCTGCTCGGGCTCCTCGCCGTGCTCTGGATCGGCGGACGACGTGTGATCTCCGGCGATCTGAGCCTCGGCTCGTTCGTCGCGTTCAATGCCTATGTCGCAATGCTGGTATGGCCCTTGCGCGTGCTCGGCCAGCGTGTGACGACGTTGCAGAAGGCAGTCGGTGCGAGCGCGCGGATCAGCGAGGTGCTGGACGCCGAGCCGCAACTGCGCGATCCGCGACATCCGGAAAGACTGGACCGTCCCGTGCGTGGTGACGTGCGGCTCCAGGGGGTGCAGTTCGGCCACGAGGACGGTCATCCGGTCCTGGACGGGCTCGACCTTCATGTTGCTGCCGGCGAGTCGGTCGCGCTGGTCGGAGCGACCGGGTCGGGCAAGAGCACCATCGCGGGACTGCTTGCGCGCCTTTACGACCCCGATGAGGGCAGCGTCTCGCTCGACGGTCACGACGTCCGCGCGCTGCGGATCTCGGACGTCCGCGGGGCGGTTGCGCTCGTCTTCGAGGAGACGTTTCTCTTCACGGACACGGTGCGCGAGAACATCCGCTTCGCACGGCCGGATGCTCGAGACGAGGACGTCGAGCGCGCCGCGGAGCTGGCCGGGGCGGCAGGGTTCATCGCCGATCTCCCCGACGGGTACGACACTTCGCTCGGTGAGCGTGGGTTCTCGTTGTCGGGCGGCCAGCGTCAACGGGTGGCGATCGCGCGGGCGATCCTCGCCGATCCCGCCGTGCTCGTCCTGGACGACGCGACGTCGGCGGTCGACGCGACGAAAGAGCACGAGATCCGCGCGGCACTGACAACGGTCATGTCCGGGCGGACGACACTGGTGATCGCGCATCGTCCGGCGACGATTGCGCTGGCCGACCGGGTCGCGGTGCTGGATGGCGGACGGATCGTGGAGCAGGGAACGCACGCGGAGCTGCTGCGGTCGTCGGTGCGGTATCGGGCCTTGCTCGCGTTGGAGGACGCGGCATGATGGAGAGGGCCTCGGCGAAGGCTGTCTGGCAGCACACACGGGGGCTTCTGCGACCGGTACGGAAGCTCTACCTCGGCGCGGGTGCGGCAGTGATGCTCTCGACGTTGATCACGCTCGCAGGCCCGGCTCTGGTGCGGTACGCGGTGGACGCAGGGATCCGGAAGCACAACACGCATCCTCTGAACGTTGCTGGGCTGATCTTCCTCGGGCTTGCGCTGTCGAAACCCTTCGTGGTACGCGCGCAGATCCTCTTCGCCGCGCGGGCGGGCGAGCGGTTCCTCGACAGCCTGCGCGTCGCGGCCTTCGACAAGTTGCAGGCGCTGCCCCTCGGCTTCTTCGAGCGTGAGCGTGCCGGCGTGCTCGTATCGCGGCTCACCTCCGACGTCCAGTCGCTGAACGAGCTCGTGCGTGAGGCGCTCGTCGAGATTTTCGGAAGCGCCCTGCAGATCGTCCTGACGATCGTGGCGCTCGTGTTCCTGTCGCCGAAGCTGGCGCTGATCTCCCTCGTGGCGCTGCCGATCCTGATCGCCTCGACCTGGAGCTTCCATCACGGTGCCGGCCGTGCCTATCACGCGATTCGCGATCGCGTGGCGGAGACGTTCACCGTGCTGCAGGAAGGGTTGGCCGGCGTTCGGGTCGTGCAAGCGTTTCGGCGCGAGAGAAAGACGCTCGCCCGCTACCGGCCGCGGAGCCAGGCGCAAGTGAGCGCATGGCGCCGCGCGTCCTTCGTGAACATCAGGCTCTTCGCTTTCCTTCCTCTGGCGCAGGCGGCTGCGTTGATCGTCGTGCTGCTGGCGGCCGCGTCGATGTACCGGCGGGGCGAGATCTCGATCGGGACGATCACCGCGTTCGTGCTCTATCTGATCCAGCTCTTCGACCCGATTGGACGGTTCAGCGAGTGGCTGGGTGAGTTCAGGCAAGGACTGGCGGCACTCGCGAAGATCGTCGGCTTGCTGCAGGTGCCGACGTCGATCGCCGAGCGGCCGGGCGCGGTGGAGCTTCCGCGCGAGGGCGTGCTTGCGTTGCGCGACGTCACCTTCGGTTATCAGGAGGGTCGACCGGTCGTTCGCGATCTGACGCTGGAGCTGCGGCCCGGCGAGCACGTCGCGCTGGTGGGTGCGACGGGGGCGGGCAAGTCCACCGTCGCGAAGCTGCTGACTCGGCAGTACGACCCGCAGGAGGGGCGGATCGAACTGGGCGGCGTCGACCTGCGCGATGCGACGTTCGAGTCACTACACCGGCGCATCGTCCTTTTGCCGCAGGAGGGCCATCTGTTCAGCGGGACGATTGCGGACAACGTGCGCCTGGCCCACCCGGAAGCAACGGACGATGAGGTGCGAAGCGCGTTGCGGCGAATCGGGGCGCTCGACCGGTTCGACTCGTTGCCGGACGGTCTCGAGACGGACGTGCAGACGCGGGGCGTGCGTCTGTCCGCGGGCGAGCGCCAGCTCGTCGGGATCGCGCGCGTCGCGCTTGCGGATCCTGCGGTGATCGTCCTGGACGAAGCAACGTCGAGCCTGGATCCGGCAACGGAAGCGGCAGTGGAGCGAGCGCTGGCCGCGGTAGCGGAAGGCCGGACCGTGGTGACGATCGCGCATCGGCTGTCCACGGCGGAGCGGGCAGACCGAGTAGCGGTCATGGAGCATGGCCGCCTAGTCGAGGTGGCGTCCCATGACGAGTTGGTGGAGCAAGGCGATCGTTACGCCGGCCTATGGGCGTCGTGGCAAGCTGGCCTCGTGGCACCGGCGTAGTCCCAAAGAGCTGGGGTCAGACCCTTGCCGTTCGAGGCGTGACACTAACCACGAAGTCCCAAGGAGCTGGGGTCAGACCCTTGCTGTTTGGGTCAGTGGTGACCGCCGAGACGGCTCGCGATTCAGATCCTGTTCAGCGCGTGCGTGCGAAGCGCTGCACCGCCTCCATCAGCTCCTTGCTCTTGGCGGCCGCCTCCTTCGGATCTCCCGAGGAGAGCGCGTCCGTCACGCAGTGGCTCACGTGGTCGTCGAGAACTTTGAAGGCGAGGCTCTCGAGCGCGGTGTTGACCGCTGCGACCTGCGTCAGGATGTCGATGCAGTAACGATCGTCTTCGACCATCCGCTCGATGCCGCGGACCTGTCCTTCGATGCGATGGAGACGCTTGATCAGCGCCTCCTTGTCGTAGCCGTGCTTCATCGTGCCTCCCGGGTGCTGTGGAACCGCCGCAGCCGGAGCGAGTTCGAGACGACGAACACGCTCGAGAACGCCATCGAAGCCGCGGCGACGATCGGATTGAGAAGGCCGGCGACCGCAAGCGGGATCGCGACGACGTTGTAGGCAAAGGCCAGGAAGAGATTCCCCTTGATCGTGCGCAGCGTCCCGCGCGAAAGCCGGATCGCATCTGCCGCGCCCCGCAAGTCTCCGGAAACGAGCGTCAGGTCGGACGCCTCGATCGCGACGTCGGTGCCGGTGCCGATTGCGATGCCAAGGTCTGCCTGCGCAAGCGCCGGCGCGTCGTTGACGCCGTCGCCGACCATCGCAACGACCTCGCCCGCGGCCTGCAAACGGCGGACCTCGGCCGCCTTCTCCTGCGGCAGCACCTCGGCGATCACGCGCTCGATCCCGACCTCGCTCGCGATGCGGCGTGCGGTGCTCTCGTCGTCGCCGGTGAGGAGCACCGGCTTGAGCCCGAGCTCCTCCAACTGACGCACCGCCTCGCGACTCGTCGGCTTGAGCGTGTCCTGCACGACGAGCCGTGCACGCGCCTCGCCTTCCCAGGACACGGTGATCGCCCCGCTGCGGCGGGCCACCTCGACGTTGTGCCCCTCGACCACGCCGTGTACGCCGACGCCCGGAACGTTCCGGAAACCGGTCACGGGTGGAAGGCTCCCCACCTCCTCGCGCGCCGCTGCCACGATCGCTCGGGCGATCGGGTGCTCGCTCGCGGCCTCGACCGCACCGGCGAAACGAAGCGCGTCCTTCCTCGTTGCGCCGTTCAGCGGTGCGACGTCCACGAGCACCATCTCTCCCGCCGTGACCGTGCCCGTCTTGTCCAGGACGACGGTGCCGACGCGCCGCGTCTGCTCGAGGACTTCGGGGCCCTTGATCAGGATGCCGAGCTGCGCCCCGCGGCCGGTCCCGACCAGGAGTGCCGTCGGGGTCGCGAGCCCGAGCGCGCACGGGCAGGCGATGATCAGCACAGCGACCGCCGCGGTGAACGCGTCGCCGGCGTTCCCGCCGACCGCAAGCCAGCCGGCCAGTGTGCCGAGCGCGATGACCAGGACGACGGGGACGAACACACCCGAGATCCGGTCGACCAGGCGCTGGATCGGCGCCTTGCCTGACTGCGCCTCAGCGACGAGACGCGCGATCTGCGCCAGGGCAGTCTCCGCGCCGACCTTCGTCACACGAACAACGAGCCGGCCATACGTGTTGATGGTCGCTCCGGCCAGCTTGGCGCCGGGGTCGACCTCGACCGGCATCGACTCGCCGGTGAGCATCGACTGGTCGACGGCGGAATCCCCTTCGACGACGACGCCGTCCGTCGCGACCTTCTCGCCCGGGCGGACGACGAAGGTATCGCCCACCTGGAGCTGATCGACCGGCACGAGTACCTCCACGCCGTCTCGCAGGAGACGCGCCTCCTTGGCGCCGAGCTCGAGCAGCGCGCGGATGGCGGCGCCCGAACGCCTGCGGGCCCGCGCTTCCAGAAAACGGCCAAGCAGAATCAGCGTGGTGATCACGCCCGCAACCTCGAAGTAGACGTCTGCATTCAGACCGGCGACGAGAACGACCACCGACCAGGTCCACGCCGCCAGCGTTCCGAGGGAGACGAGTGTGTCCATCGTCGCCGTGAGGTGGCGCGCGTTCCGCACTGCCGCACGATGGAACGGGAGGCCGGCCCACAGGACGATCGGCGTCGCGAGCGCGAAAGCGACCCACTCCCAGCCGCGGAACTGCAGCGGTGGCACCATCGCCAACAGAATCAGTGCAGTACCCAGCGCTGCCGACACGAGCAGG
>DASVEU010000181.1:0-3481 GCA_036380395.1 Gaiellaceae bacterium | reverse complement strand
GTCTCGCCCAAGAGACGAGCCCGTACCTTCTGCAGCACGCCGACAATCCTGTCGATTGGTATCCGTGGGGGGAAGAGGCGCTCACGCGCGCGCGTGAAGAAGACAGGCCGATCCTCCTCTCAGTCGGCTACGCGGCGTGTCACTGGTGCCACGTGATGGCGCACGAGTCCTTCGAGGACGGCGACACCGCAGCGCTGATGAACGCGCACTTCGTCCCGGTGAAGGTCGACCGCGAGGAGCGGCCCGACGTCGACTCGGTGTACATGGATGCGGTCGTCTCGCTGACCGGTCACGGCGGCTGGCCCATGACCGTCTTTCTCACGCCGACGGGCGAGCCGTTCTTCGGCGGCACGTACTACCCGCCCGAGCCGCGTCACGGTCTGCCGAGCTTCAGGCAACTGCTGCAGGCCGTAGCGGACGCCTGGCGCGATCGGCGCGCGGAAATCGAGCGCGACGCGGGGGCGATCACCGACCAGCTTCGCCGCGTGGCGGAGCCGTCACTGGAGCCGCTCACCTCGTCGGTGCTAGCGGATGCGGCGCGCGCGCTGCGGCGGCAGTTGGATCCGGTCTGGGGCGGCTTTGGCAATGCACCGAAGTTCCCACCGGCATCGGTGCTCGAGTTCCTGTTGCGTCGCGGCGAGCTCGAGCCGGCGACCAAAACGCTGGACGGCATGGCGCTCGGCGGCATGTACGACCTCGTCGGCGGTGGCTTTCATCGCTATTCCGTCGACCGCGAGTGGCTCGTGCCGCATTTCGAGAAGATGCTGTACGACAACGCGCTACTCGTACCTGCGTATCTTCACGGCTGGCTCGTGACGGGGAACGAGCGCTACCGAGAGGTCGTCGAAGAGACGCTCGACTACATGCTGCGGGAGCTGCGGTTGCCGGCAGGCGGTTTCGCTTCCGCGCAGGACGCAGACACCGAGGGCGTGGAAGGCCTGACCTACACGTGGACGGAGGCGGACGACGTTCCGGCGGAGCTGCTGCAGCCGTTCGAGCACGGGCGCTTCATCATTCGGGGCGAGCTCGATCGTGAGACTCGTGCGCGGCTCTTCGAGGAGCGGGAGCAGCGGCCGAAGCCGCTTCGCGACGACAAGGCGATCGCGTCGTGGAATGGGCTTGCGCTCGCGGCACTCGCCGAATCGGGCCGCCGTCTCGATCGAGCCGACTATCTCGAAGCGGCCGGAATGCTCGCCGGCTTCCTCCTTGGTCCGCTTTCGACCGCGGAGGGACGCCTCTTTCGCAGCTGGCGCGCGGGCCAGGCGAAGCACGCAGGCGTGCTCGAGGACTACGCGGACGTGGCCAACGGCCTTTACGAGCTGCACGTCGCGACGGGAGAGTTGCGGTGGCTCGTGGAGTCGCGGCGGCTCGCGCTCCTCGCGGTCGAGCTCTTCGGCGATGACGAACATGGTGGCTTCTTCCTCACGGCGAGCGACGGTGAGCGGCTCGTCGCTCGCAAGAAGGATTTCGACGACCATCCCACGCCGTCCGGAAACTCGATGCTCGCGTACGTCCTCCTGCGCCTCGCGCGGTTGTGGGGCGAGCCTGAGCTCGAGCGGCAGGCCGTTGGGGTCTTCCGGTTCGTCGCGCGGCTCCTGCCGCAGGCGCCCTCGGCGTTCGGGCACGCATTGAACGCTCTGGATCTTCACTTCTCACCCCCAAGGGAGTTGGCGGTGATCGGCGGGCCGGACACGGAGCTCGCCCACGCCGCGCTTGCCGCGTTCGATCCGAACGCCGTTGTCGCGTTCGGCCCGAGCGAGGACGTCCCACTCTTGCAGGGGAAGCACCTCGTCGACGGGCGTCCGGCGGTCTACGTCTGCGAAAACTTTGCCTGTCAGGCGCCGATCACGCAGCCCAGTGAGCTTGTCAGCGCGTCCAGAGGGGCATAGGCTCGATCGCAAACCAGTAACGTCGCGAAAGGGGCAGCTATGCGGATCGAGTCCTCCGTCACGTCTATCTCCTGGATCCCGTCCGAGGCGGTCGAAGGGCTGCCGAAGCTCCCGTTCACGCTCGGCGTGGCCCATTACGACTCCCCGCCGCCCGATCGCGTCGACAACATCGACACGATGCACCGGGCCGACCTCTTCCGCGAGGCAAACGAGTTGAAGGCGTGGGTCGAGGTCGAGGACGGCAAGATCCTGGACTACGGGCACGCGGGCCGCGGGCGGATCGGATTGACAAGGCTGAAGCTGGGGCCGAAGGAGATTGCCGTCCCGGCCGTTGCCATGCCGACGCTCCAGAACAGCGAGGTCGGGGACGGGTGGGTGCGCTTTACGCAGACCGCGGGAGGTCGAACAGGCATGCCGGCGCCGAGAAGCGTGCGGGGCAAGCCCTACTTCCAGATCAACTCGGCGATCGCCTGGACGACTCTCGCGCTCACGATCCACCAAGACGGAACTTCAGAGCACGAGCTCGCAGGCGCCAGCCAGTTCCCGCGCCACTGGATCTACGACAAGGGCGGAGCGCTCGTCCAGAAGAGCGGAGCGATCGACTTCGACAAGTGGTACCGAGAAGCGCACGAGCAGAACACGCCCTGGGGCAGCGAAGACTCTCCTGCGGTCGTCACGGCTGTCGAAACGGCGCTGGAGCGCGACCTTTCGCTGGAGATCATGGGTGGCGACGGCAAGCGGCGTCCACAGCGCCTGTCGGCGGGCGACATCCTCGTCGAGCAGGGAGACGCGAAGGAGGGCTCCAATCTCGTGTACCTGGTTCTCGACGGGGTGCTCGAGGTGGTCGTCGACGGCGAGGTGGTGGGAGAGCTCGGCCCGGGTGCGATCGTGGGTGAGCGCTCGCAACTCGAGGATGGGGCTCGGACTGCGACTTTGCGCGCTAAGACCGCGGGCAAGGTCGTCGGAGTCCCCGCCGAGGAGATCGATCGTGAGCGGCTCGAGCAGGTCGCCGCGGGACACAAGCGCGAGGACGGCTGACCGGCACGCGCTTGTGGGGAGGATGCCCGGTGCGGCCCTGACCATGAGTCGCGAGTTCGAACACGGTGACGAGCCGAGAGCCGAGGAGATCGCGCTGCACCAGCGGTTTCTCACGTTGCTAGGCCAGATGGAGGCCGCGCAGGCGGAAGGCAACGCGTCCGAAGTGCGGCGTCTTGGTCTCCCGCTCGAGCGAGCGCGGAAGCGCTGGCTGAGGGCGAACGTGCGCGTCACGCGCGGCGAGTAAGACGTTCGGAACGCGCCTTCGTGCCTCAGAACGAGGAGGCGCTGCCGCGACCGTGACTTCCTAGCAGGTCGACCGCCGCGGAGGCGCGCCCCCTCGAAGCAAGCAGACCCGCAGCACGGGCAAAACCCTGCACCGACTTTTAGGAGATCTCGCGGACTTCGACGTCCGGGATCGCGGCGATCAGCGCTTCGGTAGCGACGGGGAAGACCGCGTGGGGCGTGCCGCCGGCACACCACACCGTCTCGAACCGTCGCAGGGAGACATCGACGACCGTGTGCAAGGGCCGGTCGTGGCCGATCGGAGGCACCCC
>DASVEU010000180.1:0-8039 GCA_036380395.1 Gaiellaceae bacterium | reverse complement strand
GGTCGTCGGAAAGCTCGCGAAACTCGGGCTCGATCGAGGTGATGTAGGCCGCCTGCTCGGCCAGCCGTTTCATGCGGCGCCCCTCGCCGATGCGGAGGACCTTTTCGAAGGAACCGAGCTGGGAGCTCATAGAGCCTAGGGTAGCTTGCCCCACCTAGAGCGGATCGACACGAACCTCCCACAGAGCGTCGTCGAGGCGCGCGGCTCGGACGACCGCATCGCCGTCGGCCAGCTGCTCGAGCTCCGGCATCGTTCCGAACGAACGGTTCCCGTCCACGACCAGGGTCTTCTCGTCGCCTTTCAGCACCAGCTCGACCTCGTCTCCGCCAGGCTCCGGGAGCTCGACGACGCGAAGCCTGTGCGCAGCGATCGCCCACGTTGTCTCGCCGCGACGCACTGCGGTTGCACGGTACGGGCGCGCGATCTCCTGCTCGATCGCGTCTGCGAGCGGGGTCAGGTCGCCGTCGCCTTCCTCGACCAGCAGTGAGCCGTCTTCGAGCGCGACGAATCTCGCCGCATCACCCTCCACGTCGGGCGCCTCGGTGGCGGCAACCGCGTCGTACTGCCGCTCGCGCGGAATGCCGTGGATGCCGGTCTCCGGAATGACTCCGGTGAACAACGGCACAGTCGACCGCTCCACGAGACCGCCCTCCTCGGCAAGCCGTTGGTGCAACGGCTTGCGCCGGAAGAGGCCCACTACCCCGACGGCTCGCTAAGGCACCGCTCGCGGTGCCGCCTAGAGGAGGTGCGGGCTCCGCCCGCGCCTCCGTCTGAAACGCTCATCGAAGTCGTTCGGGCGATCACAGACGAATTAACCCTGCGGCTCGATCAAGCCGTAGCCGCCGTTCTTGCGGCGGTAGATGACGTTGATGTCGCCGGACTCATCGCTGCGAAAGACGAAGAAGTCGTGCCCGATGAGCTCGAGCTGCAGCACAGCCTCCTCCGGGCTCATCGGCTTGACCGAGAACTGTTTCACCTTGACGATCTGCTCGCCCGCCTCTTCCTCGTCGGGAATGCTCATCGGACCTCCGGTGGGTGTGCCGTTGTCACGTGGGTGCCAGTCTTTGCGCCGCCTGCCGCGGGCATGGTCGATCTGGCGGAGCAGTTTGTCCGTCAGCTGGTCGATCGAAGCCTTCATGTCGGTCGACGCCTCCTTGACGCGGAGAGTCGGCCCCTTCGTCCAGACGGTCACTTCCGCCACCTGGTTGTCGGCGATCGAAGGGTTCTTCTCGACGCGGAGCTCAAGCTCGACCTCTGCAAGCTCATGCAGCTGACGGTCGAGCTTTTGCATCTTCTCCTCGGCGTACCGGCGGATCGTGTCGCTGACCTCGTGGTTCTTGCCCTTCACTTGAAGTCGCATGCGCCTCCTCGTGAGCCGGAGATCTCACCCTAGCGAATGCGAATCGTGCGGGCGAACGTCACGACCTCAACCCCGCGAGCTCCTCCCTTCCGGAGTGCGGACGCGGCCGCATTGACAGTCGCACCGGTCGTATAAACGTCGTCGACGAGCGCGATGCGGGCGGGTACCCGGCCGTGCGCAAAGAAGGCACCTACCACGTTCCGTCGCCGCTCGAGTTGCGACAGCCCTCGCTGCCGGGGAGACCCCCTCGCCCTCGTGAGGAGCGGCCGCAGCGGCAGCTCCCAGAAAGCAGCGAGCTCGCTTGCCAGCCGCTCAGCAGCGTGATGCCCGCGCTTGAGCCTGCGGTCCGGATCGCCCGGGACGAACACGACACACACCGCGTCGGGCCGCGGGAGCGAGTCGTGGACGACAGCCGCCGCCCAGCCGGCCAGCCGGCGTAGACCACGCTCCTTCCAGGCGGCGACGACCGGACGCAAGCGGTCGTCGTACGCCAATGCCGCCCGAGCACGCGTGAAGGCGAGCCGTCGGCCCGCACACTCGGCACAACGCCTCACAGGCCAGGCGGTCGGTGCACCGCACCGCTCGCAGAGCGGCAGGTCGATGCGGCGGAGAGCAGCGGTGCAGCCGTCGCAAACCTGTGCGCCGGGAAGAAAACAGAGCAGACAGCGTTGCGGAAGGAGCAGATCGAGCACGTCACCACGCTACGTCGGCGTGTGTGACGTGTCGGTGTCAGCTCAGTGAATACTCCGCGCGTTCCGGCAGGCCGCGCAGTCGCCGCATGCGGTTGTCCGCCTCGAGCAACTGAGTTGCGTCGCCGATGTCGTACCACTGCCCGTCGAAGCGGTATGCATAGACGGGCTCACGCGTGTGCAGCCAGGCGATGTAGTTTCCCGGCTGGTCCGGTGGATTTCCCTCTTCGAGGTACTGCTCGACCAGCCGCACGTGCTCGCGCTCATACAGGTACATCGCGGTGGCGCAGAGCGTCGTCGGCGGCTTCTCGGGCTTTTCCAAGAAGCCGACGACCCGATCGTTCTCGCCCACGTCGACGATCCCGTACTTCTTCGCCAGCTCGGGGTCGCCGACGTCGAAGACTGCGATGCAGCTTCCATCGCGCTCACGCCAGTAGGCCTCGTAGTCAGCGAGGGAATAGTCGA
Source organism: Gaiellaceae bacterium (assembly GCA_036380395.1). Classification (GTDB taxonomy): domain Bacteria; phylum Actinomycetota; class Thermoleophilia; order Gaiellales; family Gaiellaceae; genus 3-1-20CM-4-69-9. The sequence goes on along the minus strand of DASVEU010000180.1, from coordinate 5,525 downwards.
ACAGGTTGTCGCCGGCCACCACGAGCAGGTCGTCGTCGAGATCGACGAAGCGAATGTCGCCGATCGCGCCGAGCCGGTCCTCGTTTGATGTCGTGCCGTCGTTGTGGATGCGCACGTCCTTGTCCTCCGCCCAGCGCTCGAACCGTTCGGCGAAGCGGGCGTTCGTGACCAAGTGCACCTCGTCGGCGCTCGTCTCCCCGAGCCGGTCGAGGATCCAGTCCACCATGGGCCGTCCTCCGACCGGGAGCAGCTGCTTCGGGATCGAGTCGGTGAGCGGCCGCAACCGCGTCGCGTAGCCCGCCGCGAGGATGAGCGCCTTCAAACGAGCGCCGCGAGCGACTGCGCATACGGCGCGCGGTGGACGCCGTGCTCGGTGACGATCGCCGTGATGAGGTTTGCCGGTGTGACGTCGAAGGCAGGATTGCGTACCGCAAAGCGTGTCGTGATCTCGGACGCCGCACGCTCCTCGATCGGAATCTCTGCCCCCGTGCGAGTGGTCAGGTCGATGCTGGAGGTCGGTGCGACGACGTAGAGCGGGATCCCGTGGTACGCGGCGAGGACGGCGAGGGAGTACGTGCCGATCTTGTTCGCCGTGTCGCCGTTGGCAGCAATTCGATCCGCGCCGGTGACGACACAGTCAACGTCGCCTGCGGCCATCAGCGAGGCGGCTGCGGAATCGGCGATCACCGCGTGCGGAATACCGGCGGCCTCGAGCTCCCACGCGGTCAAGCGTGCCCCCTGCAGCAACGGACGGGTCTCGTCGACCCACACGCGTTCGAGCGATCCCCGCTCCCAGGCGGTCCGAAGCGCTCCCACCGCGCTGCCATAGCCGCCAGTCGCCAGTCCGCCCGCGTTGCAGTGCGTCAGCGCGCGCGTCCCCGGGCCGAACAATTCGGCGGCGTGGGCGGCCATCGTGTGGCAGCGCTCGACCTCCTCGTCGTGGAGAGCGCGGGCGCGCGCGGGAGTCGGGTCGTCCCGCATCTGGTCGAGCGCCCACGCGAGATTGACCGCGGTCGGACGCGAAGCAGCAAGCAGCTCGGTGGCCTCGTCGAGGTCATCCCCAAGCGCGCCGCCGAGCGCGAGCGCGTAGGCCGCGGCGACACCGATCGCAGGCGCGCCGCGAATGGCCAGCTCGCGGATCGCCACGACGACCTCCGCAACCGAACCGCACTCCAGCTCCACCTCTTCGTCAGGCAGCCGGCGCTGGTCGAGGAGGACGACCCTCGGGCCGTCCTCCTCGTACCGAACGATGTCTTCCGGGTCTAGGTTCCTTCGTCCCACGAAGCCAGGTACTTCTCCTGCTCCTCCGTAAGCGTGTCGATCTCGACGCCCATGGTCGCCAGCTTGAGGCGTGCGATCTCCTTGTCGATCTCCTCCGGCACGGGATAGACCTTCCGCTCGAGCTCGGCTGCATTCTGGATCGCGTATTCGGCAGAAAGCGCCTGGTTCGCGAAGGACATGTCCATAACGAGGGCCGGATGGCCCTCAGCAGCGGACAGGTTCACGAGCCGGCCGTCGGCGATCAGGTAGATGCGCTCGCCTCCGGTCATCGTGAACTCCTCCACGAATGCCCGGGCCTCGCGCGTGTCGGTCGCGAGCGCTCGCAAGCCGGGGATATCGATCTCGACGTTGAAGTGGCCCGTGTTCGCGAGGATGGCGCCGTCCTTCATCTTCTGGATGTGCTCCTTGCGGATGACGGACTTGTCGCCGGTCGCCGTGACGAAGATGTCGCCGATCGGCGCGGCCTTCTCCATCGAGAGGACCTCGTAGCCGTCCATGGTGGCCTCGAGCGCCCGCATCGGATCGACCTCCGTGATGATCACGTGCGAGCCCATCCCGCGGGCCCGCGACGCGACGCCGCGGCCAACCCAGCCGTAACCGGCCACGACGAAACGCTTGCCCGCCAGCAGCACGTTGGTCGCGCGGATGATTCCGTCGATCGTCGATTGACCCGTGCCGTAACGATTGTCGAACAGGTGCTTCGTCTGGGCGTCGTTGACGGCGATGACGGGGAAACCGAGCGCGCCGTCACGCTCGAGCGCCTTGAGCCTGATGACCCCGGTGGTTGTCTCCTCGGTTCCCGCGATGATGTCGCCGAGCTGCTCCCGCCGCGCGGAGTGGAGCACGCCGATGACATCGGCGCCGTCGTCCATCGTCAGCTGCGGCTTGTGGTCGACGGCCGCCTCGATGTGTGCGTAATACGTGTCGTTGTCCTCACCCTTGATCGCGAAGACACCGATGTCGTACTCGTCGACCAGTGCGGCTGCGACATCGTCCTGCGTCGAGAGCGGGTTGGACGCGCAAAGAACCACGTCGGCGCCGCCCGCCTTCAGCGTGCGGGCGAGGTTCGCGGTCTCGGTCGTTACGTGCAAACAAGCGGAGATGCGATAACCGGAGAGCGGCTGCTCGCGGTCGAAGCGCTCGCGAATCGCAGCGAGCACGGGCATCTGGCGGTCGGCCCACTCGATGCGCCGCACCCCTTCGGGCGCGAGTGCCAGGTCTTTCACGTCGTGCCGTTTCGTCGTAGCCATTCAGTCCTCTCGTTTAGGCGGCCAAGAGCCGCTCGTGCTTGCGCTGTTCCCAGTCGAGGGCGGACAGTTGGGTACCTGCCAGCCAGGTCCCCACTGCGGCCCGCAGCTCCGGCTCGCGCTCGAGCCTAGCTGCGAAAGCGACGTCCGTGAGCTCCACGTCGTGGCGCCGTCGGAGCTCCCGCAGGGAGCGGAGCTGGTTGAGCTCGAGGAGCCCGTACAGGCGATAGCCGGCCCCGCTCCGGCGTGGGACGACGAGCCCCGCGGCTTCGAGGTAGCGAAGCATCCGCGGCGACCACCCGGTCTGGGCGGCGGCCTCGCCGATCGTCAGTCCTGCCACGCCCAGACCTTAACACGTTCGTGTTAAGGCTCGGAGGTTCCCTCCCGCCCATACCGGTCTTCGAGCCGGACGACGTCGTCGAGCTCCGGCGTTGAGACCTCCAGGATGGTCGTGTCCTCGATCGCCGTGACGCGATGGACGCTGCCCGGGCGGAAGTGGAACGAGGCTCCGGGCCCGATCACCTCTTGGCTCAGGACGGGGTCGCCGGCTGAGCCGAGCTCGAGCCTGGCGCGGCCCGAGTGGACGAGCCACGACTCGTCCTTCACACGGTGGAACTGGAGGCTCAGGGATTCGCCGGCTTTTACGAAGAGGACCTTGCCGACATAGCGGTCGGTCTCGGCCCAGATCAGCTCATAACCCCACGGCTTGTCGACCTTGCGCGGCTCGAAGGCCCAGGCGTCGAGGCCGCCGAGATTGGGCGAGTCCACGCTCATCTTTGGCGACTCTATGCCGTTCATCAATGGGACGCAGGACGTCTTCCGTGCCGGGCACAAGACCTGTCGAGCGGAGCGGTGTCCTTAACGGCAAGGGTCTGACCCCGGCCTTTTAGGTCAGCTGCGCCCCCGGGCCAGTGTCGGGCGGAGCTCGGGATGGGAGGCGTAGTGCTCCTCCGCCCGCTGCAGGTCTTTGGGGGTGTTGACGGTGATCCAGAGGCCCTCGTGCCGAAAGGCGAAGAGCTTTCCCTCTTCCGCAAGCTCCGGGAACGTCGACTGTTCATGGTCGCCGCGCTCGGGCATGCGGGCGAGCGCTTCGTCGCCGAGGACGTAGACGCCGGCATTGACCCAGTGCGGCAGGCGCGGCGCTTCGCGGAACCCCGTCACGCGGTCGTTGTCCTCGAGCTCGACCACGCCGAACTGCGACGTGAGGGGGGCGACGACGATCGTCGCCGCGCCGCCGTGGTCCTCGTGCGCTTCGAGAAACGCGCGTAGGTCGACGTCGTGCAGCTCGTCGCCGTTGAATGCGTAGATCGGCCCCGTCTCCTCTCGATGCGCCGCCGCGAAGCGCAAGCCTCCCCCACGCCCGAGCGGCTCCGGCTCGGCGACGGCAACGATCTCCGCGCCCAGTCCCGCGAGCTTGGCCTCGAACAGCGCAGCCTGGCCGGCGCCGCAGCTGACGATGACGCGCTCGACGCCCGCGCGCACGAACTGCGAGACCTGGTACTCGGCGAGTGGGTGCCCTGCGATCGGGACGAGCGCCTTCGGGTGTCCACGCGCCGCGTCGCCGAGCCTTGTCGCCTGCCCGCCCGCGAGGATGATCGCCTCCACTATTGCGACACCGTCGTCTCGGGCTCCGGGGTCTCGGGCAGCGCCTCGAACGGCGAGCTCGGCCGACCGATGCCCTCGTAGGCAAAACCCGCAGCACGCGTTTGGGCCGGGTCGAGCAGGTTCCGCCCGTCGAGGATGAGCGGCCGCGCCATCGCGTCGTGCACGTCCTTCGACGCCAGGCCGCGCAGCTCGTCCCACTCGGTGACGATCACCGCGGCATCCGCGCCTCGGACGGCCTCCAAGACCGAGTCGCAGAGCACGGCGCCCTTCATCAACTCGCCCGGCCGCGCCACCGGATCCCAGGCGCGCACCTCCGCGCCCTCGGCCAACAAGCGTGACGTCAACACGAGCGACGGCGCCTCGCGCATATCGTCGGTGTCAGCCTTGAACGCGAGGCCGAGCAGCGCGATCTTCTTGCCGCGGAGCTTGCCGAGGTGCTTCTGCAGCTTCTGCACGACGCGCCGTTTCTGCAGCTCGTTGACCTCGATCACGGCCGACAGCAGCTGGAAGTGGTAACCCGAGTTCGAGGCGAGCTGCTTGAGCGCGAGCGAGTCCTTAGGAAAACAGTTGTGCGTCACAAGACCGCCCGTCGTAACGAACGTATGCGGACCGGGAACCTCGAGGGAATAGACGGCACCTGTGAACGGCCGGCGGATCGTGTCGACGACGCGGACCCAAACCCTCTCGTCATCGCGGTTGTAGCCGGTCGGCGCGATCCGCCTGGCCTGGCGAGCGATCGACGCGCTGATGACCGCACGATCCTGCTCGGGCGCGAAGTCCAGAAGTTGCTCGACCTGCTGCGCGCCGGAAATGCGGATCCAGAACGTGTCACAGGTGGACTTGGCCACGCGGCCGACTCGCACCGACGCGACGATGCCGAGACCCGCGAGGAGCCTGAGCACACCGTCGGCGAGTTCGCGGCTGACGGTCCCGTATTCGAGGATGACGCTGGGACCGCCGTTGATGAAAGACCACGAGCCGTCGCCACGCCACATCCCGGCCAGCAGGGCTCGCTGATACGCGGCTGGAGCAGTCCAGATCGAATCGGGAAGACGTTGCTCGTAGCAATTGGCGCCGAGCCCGAGCGAGCCGAGCCAGAAGCCGGCGAGAATTCGCGAGGAGACCGAGACGGCTGCGGTAGTTGGAAGATGGCGAACGCTCGCGCGAACACGCTGAGCGGCCCAGAACGAGTAGACCTCCTCGACGAGATCGAACTCGTCCCTTGGATGAAACGACCATTGCAGTCGGCGGCGCTTCCCATCAGCCGTGCAATGACCTTCGGCGATGTAGAGGCCGACGATCCGCCAGAAAGCCTCGCCCTCGGCGATCGAGGCAGGAACGTAGGTGCCGTTCCGGCAACTCCCGAGCTGGGCTCTCTCGAGAGAAAGGTCC
>DASVEU010000179.1:0-9232 GCA_036380395.1 Gaiellaceae bacterium | reverse complement strand
GAAGGCCGTGGCCGACAGGTGCACGACGCGCTTCCCGGCGAGCGGCTCGGCCAGCCGCTTGATCTCGTCCATGAGCCCACGCGTCGCGATCGTCGCGTAGTCGGCGAGCGACTTGTGTCCGGCGTTGACGAGTTGGAGCATGGTCTGGGCGCGTTCCTGGGGGACGAACGGTCGCGAGAATACAGGCCGAGCGGGCTGGAGCCGCTAAATCAAGGCTTTCGCGAAACGCAGGCGCGACCCTTTGCCGCCGGGCTGAACGCCGATCTCGACCTCGTCCGCGATCGCACGGATGATCGCGATGCCGAGACCTCCTTCGGAGAGCTCGTCGGAATGGCCCGCGGCGGCTGCCGGATCGAATCCCTCACCCTCGTCGGTGACCTCGATGACGAGCCGGTCGGAGTGGAGCTCGTAGGAGATCTCGACCACACCGACGTCCCGGGTTTCTCCGTACGCGTGCCGGACGGAGTTCGATGCGGCCTCGGTCAGCGCCAGCTTGAGATCCGCGAGGAGCTCGTCGGACAGCTCACGCAGCCGCCCGATGCCGGTGAGAGCGAGCCGGCAGAGGGTGATGTACTCGGCTCGCGCGGGAATCGTCAGCCGAACCGTCACGGCGCCTGAGTTGGTGCTGGTTGTCATCGAGTGCCCTGCACGAAAGGAGTCTTGCCCAGAAAGACGCAAAATAAACCTGTCGAAACTTGTCGAGAGCTCTCAAGCCACTTGCTCTCAAACGGTTTTATGCCCAGGCCCCACCAGGACTAACCCGCCGGCAGCCGGCGCTCCGTCAGCGTCACGGCCACCTTCTTGCGCTCGCCCCCGGGCTTCAGGATCGTGAACACCGCCACATCCTTGGGCCTCAGCGAGAAGGAGACGAACCGCACGACATCGTCGGCGCCGTCGACGGGCTTCCCGTCGATCGCCAGAATCACGTCGCCCCCCGTCTCGAGCGTTCGGCCGAGAACGTCTGCCTCCCGATTACCCCCGTGGAGCCCGGCCTTGTCCCCCGGGCTGCCGCCCGTGACGCGGACGATCAGTGCGCCGCGATCGGCCTTGTATCCGAGCGCCCGGGCCAGCGACGGCGTCAGGTCCTCGGTGCTGATGCCCACATAGGCGTACGTCACCTTGCCCTTGGAGATCAGCTGCGCGACCGAATGCTTCGCAGCGTCGATCGGGATGGCGAACCCGATCCCGCTGTCATTAGTGCCCGTTCCGTTCGCGCTACGGATCTGCGCATTGATCCCGATTACGCGGCCGCGCGCGTCGAGGAGAGGACCGCCGGAGTTTCCGTGCGTGATCGGTGCGTCGGTCTGGATCGCGTCGACGACCTTGTACAGCTTGACCGTGAGCGCGTCGATCGAGCGATGGATCGCCGACACGACTCCCACGGTCAGCGTGTTGACGCCGATGTCGCTGCCCAACGGGCTGCCGATTGCCGCCACGGGCTCGCCGACGGCCACCGTCGCCGAGTCTCCGAGCGGGACGGGCGAGAGCGGATGCGCATTCGTCTTCAGCTGCAGGAGGCCGACGTCGTCGTAGAGATCCCAGCCGACGACCTTCGCCTCGGCCCGGTCCCCGTCGGCGAACTCGACGAAGAGATGCTGAGCCGCCCGAACGCTCGATCCCTCCCCGGCGTTCGTGATCACGTGCGAATTGGTGAGGACGTAGCCCTTGGGTGAGATGACGAACCCGGACCCCTGGGACACAGCGGTCGCCGTCGAGCTGGGATCGCCGAAATAGGCGAAGATCGTGACCACCCCCGGCGAACGCTCGGCGAAGATTCGCTGCGGATCGAACCCCTTGCCGGGCAAGGGGGCTGCCGTCGACGTGGCAGAAGCCGGCAGGGCCGCAGTCCGGGGAGCTGCCGCACGTACGACGACCGTCTTGGTGCCTTGGTCGAGCCAGCCCGCGCCTTTACCGATGCCCAAAGCAGCGCCGCCGCCCAGGGCGGCGGCAGCGACGGTCACGACGGCGAGAGCCGAGAGCCGCATCCGGCTCACTGTAGCGACGGTTCTTCCACGCGTTCGTTTTCCGGTGAAAACGGCACCGCCTCCGCGGAGACCGGCAAGACGAGGGCGAATCGCGTGCGGCCGTCGCTCACGTCGAGCTCGACCGAGCCGCCCATCAGCTCGGCCAGCTCTCTTGCGATGGCCAGCCCGAGGCCGCTGCCGGACGCGACCGAGCCCTCGATGCGATAGAAGCGGTCGAAGATCTGGCCCTCGTGCTCCGCCGGGATCCCCGGGCCTTCGTCCTCGACGGTCAGCAGGGCCAGGCCGTCCCGGCGGCCCGTTCCGAGCCGGACCGCCGTGCCGGGCGGCGTGTGGACGAGCGCGTTCTCCACCAGAATTCGACCGATCTGCAGCGCGCGCTCGTCGTCCCCAATTCCCTCGATCGGCCCGGCGGCACGCACCGAGAGCTGATGCTCGGTCGAACGGGCCACCGCGCGGAACTCGTCCGCCAGCGTCTCGGCCAGCGTGGTGAGATCGAGCGGCTCGCGTTCGACGCTGAGCCGCCCCGCATCCAGACGCGAGAGATCGAGGAGCTCGGTCGCGAGCTTCGTCAGCCGCTCGACCTGCTCCCGCATCGTGGCCATGAATTCGGCCTGCGTCTTCGGGTCGAGCTCCTCCTCGGTCATCAACTCGAGAAAGCCGCCGAGGGAGAAGAGCGGCGTCCGCAGTTCGTGGGAGGCGTTGGCGATGAACTCCCGCCGGGCGTGCTCCAGCTGCGCCAGCCGCAGCCGCATCCTCTCGAATGCCGCGGCGAGCTGGGCAAGCTCGTCCCGGCCCGAGTCGACGACCGGCTCGCTGAAATCGCCGCTCGCGATCCGGTCGGCGGCGCGCTCCAGCCGGCGGATCCGCCGGGCGAAGACCGACGCCGCCGCGTAGCCGACGAGGAGGGAAGCGGCGAGGGCGATCAGACCCGCCACGACGAGTCGCCTGCGAACGAGATGGATGCTCCGGAGGGAGTCGTGGAGCGAGGCGCGCAGCAGGACGACGGAACCGTCGATGAGCGGATAGGCCGCCTCCGCGTACCTGATGCCGTGCGTCGTGACCGTGCCCCTCGCACTACGAGCCTGAGCGAAGGCACGTAGCGCAAAGGGGTCGTTCTCGACGTCCGCCGACCCCACCGGACTGGAGTCGCCGTTGACGAGCAGTTTCGGCGGGTTGTAGGTGAGCGGCCTGAAGTAGACGACTCTGGCGTCCGAGCTCTGGTGGGCCGCCTGGATGGCGTCGTCGCGCGCGTAGCTCGGGCTGAGCAGGAGGCTGGAGCCCACCGTGGGCGCCGCCGCCTCGAGCTGCGTCAGCTTGGCATCGATGAGGTTCCTTTCGAGGGACGGCACCACGATCAGGTCGACCAGCACCAGCGCAGCAGCCACCACCACCGCCAACCCGAGGCCCAGGCGGGCACCGACGCTGTGGAGGGGGTTCACCGGTCGCGGAAGCGGTAGCCGACGCCCCGCACGGTCAGGATGTAGCCGGGCTCGGCCGGATCCCGCTCGAGCTTCTCGCGCAGATGCCTGACGTGGACGTCGATCGTCCTCGGCTCGCGATAATCGGCTCCGCCCCAGAGCGCCTCGAGGAGCATCCGTCGGCTGTAGACGCGACCCGGATGGGAGGCGAGGATCCGCAGGAGCTCGAACTCGACGTAGGTGAGCTGCACCCGCTCGCCCCCGACCTCGACCACCCGACGGGAGAGATCGATCGTCAATCCTTCGGCTGTGATCAACTCGTCGCCCTCGTTGACCTGCCGCACGACGGACGCCCGCCGCAGGAGTGCACGGACGCGGCTCCGAAACTCTCGGATCGAAAAGGGCTTCGTGATGTAGTCGTCGGCGCCGAGCTCGAGCCCGAGCACCTTGTCCAGCTCGTCGTCGCGAGCGGTCAGCATGATGATCGGCACCTCGCTCTCGGCGCGCAGACGCTTGCACACCTCGAGCCCGTCGAGCTTCGGGAGCATGATGTCGAGCACGACGAGGTCGACTCGCTCGGATGCGAAGCGCGTCAGCGCTTCCTCACCGTCACGCGCTTGCAGCACGCGATAGCCCTCGCGCTCCAAGGGGTAAGTGAGGAGCTTTTGGATGGAGTCCTCATCGTCGACGAGGAGGATGGTTGAGGAGTCGGGCATGTCGTGCTCGGCTAACAGTGCCTGCCGGACGATCCTTGCCAGGTCGTTCGGCGCCTACTATAGCCCTGGATGGCCTCCGTTCCGCCCCGGACCGAGCGGCGCCGGGCCCGTCCCGGCTCTCTGGAGCGACCGGTCAACGGACGTCTGTACCGAGGCACCTGGCTGCTCGTGGGACTGCCGCTCCTCGTGGCAGCCTTCAGCGTCGCGCGACCGACTCCGATGCCCCGCGCGTTCCTGCCGGCGTTCGACGGCAGGGCGACCAAGACGCTCGCGCAGGACCTGGCCGACCGGCCGTACCGTCAGCCAGGCTCCCCGCAGGCGCTCGCCGCGGCGGGCTGGTTCCGCGACCAGCTCACGCCCTACGGATTGCCGATCCGAACCGAGCGCTTCAGCGCCGTCATTCCCGGGCGAGGCAAAGTCGAACTGCAGAACCTCGTAGCAGAGGCGAGTGGCCGCTCGCCGAGCACCATCGTCGTCATGGCACACCGCGACAACGACGGGCGCGGTCCTGGTGCGAACGACAACGCGTCAGGGACGGCCATGTTGATTCAGCTCGCGCGCGCGTACGGCGTCCCACCTGGCCGGCCGGCGGCCCAGCTTCGACCGAACCACACGATCCTCTTCGTCTCGACCGATGGAGGCGCGTACGGCGGGGTCGGTGCAGCCTGGTTCGCAGCTCATGACCCCCTTCGCAACGACGTCGCGGGCGTCATCAATCTCGATTCCGTCGGCGGCAACGGACGGATCCGCATGGAGTTCAGCGGTGACACTCCTCGCGAGCCGTCCGGAATCTTTCTGCAGACGGTTGCCGCGCGCATCGCCGCCCAGACGGGGCGAGCGCCGGCGCGTCCGGGCGCAGTACGCCAACTGATCGACCTGGGCTTCCCTTTCTCGCTCTACGAGCAGGCGCCGTTTCTCGCGCACGGGATAGCGGCCGTCACGCTCACGACCGCGGGCGACAACCCGCCCGATCCCGTCAGCGACACCGGAGACCGGCTGCGCGCAGACAAGCTGGCGCAGGTCGGCCGCGCAGCGCAGGACGCGCTCGGGACCCTCGACGAGGGTCTCGAGTTCACGCAGGGAACGTCCACGTACCTCTATCTCGGCTCGCGCCTCATCCGCGGCTGGGCGATCGAGCTCGTCCTCATCGCCTGTTTGTTGCCTTTCTTGGCAACAGCGGTCGACCTGTTCGCCCGCTGCCGGCGCAGGCACATCGCACTCGCCCCGGCCCTGCGTGCGTACCGCAGCCGCCTCGCGTTCTGGGCGTGGGTGGTGGGTCTCTTCGAGCTGTTCAGGTTGTTGGGCGCGTGGCCGAACGGCGTCGCTCGTCCGATTCCGCCCTCGAGCGCGCTTGCGCACGACTGGGCGACTAAGGGGCTGCTCGGCCTCGCGGTGCTCGCAGTCCTGGGCTGGTTCGTCACACGTGAACGGTTGATCCCGCGGCGAGCGATCACGACCGAGGACGAGCTCGCCGGACACACGGCGTCGCTCCTCTGCCTCGGCGCACTCTCACTGCTGGTCGTCGCGACGAACCCGTTCGCGCTCCTGTTCCTGCTGCCGTCGCTCCACGTCTGGCTCTGGCTCCCACAGGTGCGCGGCGCGCCGCTCGGCGCCCGGCTCGGAGTGCTCACCCTGGGCTTCGCCGGCCCGGCGCTGTTGATCGGCTCCTTCGCCGGACGGTTCGGGCTCGGCTGGGATGCCCCCTGGTATCTCGCAGAGCTCAGATCGGTTGGTTACGTACCGTTCGTCGTCATGCCGCTTCTGGTCGTCTGGCTTGCAGGAGCGGGACAGCTCGCCGCGCTGGCGGCGCGACGCTACGCCCCATACCCGTCGGCCGCCGAGCTTCCGCCGAGCGGTCCGCTGCGCAGACTGGTGCGTAGCACCGTGCTCGCGGTCCACGACCGGCGCAGACGCTCATCCTCGACGGCCCCGGAAGCGTTGGAGGGCTAGATGCGTCGCCGCATCCGCCTGCTTGGAACGGTGCTCGCCACCGCAGGCGTGCTCACGCTGCTCTGGGCTCTGCTCGTATGGCAGTGGCAGGATCCCTTCACCGCGATCTACACGAAGTGGAAGCAGCATCAGCTCGCCTCGCAATACGACAAGCGGACGCGATCGTTCAAGCCGGCGATCTCGGGCGTCACGCAGGCGGCAGAGCAGCGGAGCATCGCGCGCGAGGCCAAGCAGTACCGCAGGAGCTCGAGACGAGGCGAAGTGATCGGACGCCTGCGCGTCCCTCGGATGGGCGTGAACATGTTGCTGGTCAACGGCACCGACCACGACACGCTCAAGAAGGGGCCTGGGCGTGACGAGCGGACGTTCATGCCGGGAGAGAACCGGCTGGTCTACATCGCCGGGCACCGCACGACGTACCTGGCGCCGTTTTCGCACATCGACCGGCTTCGGAGCGGCGACCGCGTCACGATCGAGGTCCCGTACGGGACCTTCATCTATGCCGTGACGCGACATCGCATCGTGAAGTCGACGGACCTCTCGGTGCTCCGCTCCCCCCGCCACGAGGTCGTCGAGCTGCAGGCGTGCCATCCTCGCTTCTTCGCGACACACCGGTACATCGCCTACGCGCGGTTACTGCGCGTCGAGCCGCGCGGAGCGAAACCGTACGAGCTGGCCGCTCAGGCGAGCGGCAAGTAGCGCACGCTCTCACCGGCGTCGAGCTCGCCTTCGCCTCGGGGTGCGAGCACAAGCGCATCGGCGGCGGCGGCCCTAGCGATCATGTGCGACTCCTGCCCGCGGACCGGATAGAGGAGGACGCCGTTCTCGGACGCGGCGGATGTCGCTCGCACGAACTCGTCGCGGTGAGAGTTGCGCCGAACTGCTGCTGCGAGCCGGCCCTCGAAGAACACCGGACCAGGGACCTTTGCACCCTGCAGGGCAAGCAGAGCAGGCCGCACGAACACCTCGGCTCCGACGAGCGAGGAGACCGGATTGCCGGGAAGTCCGAAGACGAGCGTCGACCCGCGCACGCCGAATGCAAGCGGCTTACCGGGCTTGACCGCGACACCCCAGAAGACCTCCTCGACCCCGAGCTCGGCCAGGATCCGGCGGACGAGGTCGTGCGGTCCGACGGAGACACCGCCCGAAGTGACGAGCACGTCGGCCGCGAGGCCCCGCTCGAGCGCGTCGCGATGTGACGACTCGTCGTCGGCTACGGCCGGCAATGTGTCGACGTCGGCGCCCGCGGAGGCGAGCGCTGTCGCCAGCAGCACGCCGTTCGCCTCGTACACCTCGCCGGGGCCAAGGGTCTCGCCGGGTCTGCGCAGTTCCGTGCCAGTCGCAAGCACTGCGACCCTGGGGCGCCGAGCGACAACAACGCCGTCGAGGCCTGCGGCGGCAAGCGCCCCGATCTGCGCGGCGCGCAGCCGAGCGCCGTGCGGAACCACCACGTCACCTGCGGCAACGTCGCCGCCACGCGGCCGGACGTTGTCTCCCTGGACGACGGCCGTCGGGATCTCCACTTCGTTGTCATGATCGACAACATACTCGAGAGGGATGACGGAGTCCGCGCCTGCCGGGACAACGCCACCGGTGGCGATCGCCATCGCCTCACCCAGCTCGAGCGGCCGCGGTGCCGGCCGGCCGGCGGCGATGCGCGCGACGACCGGCAGGCGTCCCGGCGTGTCCTCGGAACGCACCGCGAAGCCGTCCATCGCCGAGCTGGGAAACGGAGGCAGATCGACGACGGCGCGCGCATCCTCGGCAAGGACGCGACCCGCCGCGGCCGCCAGCGGCACGGCCTCGGGCTCGAGCGGCGTCACCCGCTCGAGAATGCGCTTCAGCGCCTCCTCGAGCGAGAGCAGCTCAGCCATTCCTCGTCCAGGGTATAACCTCGCGCGCGTGATCTCCGTTGTCGTACCGGTGCATGACGAAGAGCGAAGTGTCGCGCTGCTCTACGACGAGCTCCGGTCCGCAATCGAGCCGCTGCACGAGCCATGGGAGGTGATCTTCGTCGACGACGGCTCGACCGACGGGACGTTCTCGGCATTGACACGGCTACACAACTCCGAGCAAAACGTGCGCGTCGTTCGCCTGCGCCGCAACTTCGGGAAAGCCACGGCACTCGTGGCCGGGTTCGACCAGGTGCGCGGCGAGACCGTCGTCACGATCGACGGCGACCTGCAGGACGATCCCGCCGAGATTCCACGGCTGCTCGCGAAGCTCGACGAGGGCTTCGATCTCGTCACCGGCTGGAAGACGCACCGACGCGATCCCTTCTCGCGGCGGCTCCTTTCACGCCTCTTCAACCGCGTCACGAGCGCGTTCTCCGGCGTGCGCCTGCACGACATGAACTGCGGCCTCAAGGCCTACCGCAAGGAGGTCGTCCACGGACTGCGTCTCTATGGGGAGCTGCACCGGTTCATCCCGGTGCTGGCGCACTACCGCGGCTTCCGCATCGCCGAGCTGCCGGTCAACCATCGACCCCGGGAGCACGGCCGCTCGCGCTACGGGGTCGAGCGTTACCTGCGCGGGTTCCTCGACCTGCTGACGGTCTCTTTCATCGGCCGCTACGGCCACCGTCCCCTGCACCTGTTCGGCGGGCTCGGGCTGTTGCTCGGGGCGATCGGCTCCGCGATCCTCATCTACCTCACGGTCGTCAAGGCACTCGGCCATGCGATCGGACAGCGTCCATTGCTGCTCCTCGGCGTGTTGCTCGTGGTGATCGGAATGCAGTTCTTCTCGCTCGGACTGATCAGCGAGATGATCACGAGCCACCACGAGGAGCGCGTACAGGAGCGCGACCGCGCAGAGCTGCTCGTCGACGAAGTCCTGTCCTGAAACTCTGTTATTTCGGAACTTACGAGCGCGGCTATCCGCGTAACTCGCAGGTGATCTCGTGCCTGCGCGGCGCTGGCGTAGAGGTTCTCGAGGAGCACGTGTCCGTGTGGGACGACGATCGTCACGGCTGGGGAGCGGGGCCGAAGCGTGCACTGCAGCTCGCCCTCGCGGAGGGGCGGCTGCTCGCACGCCGGCCGCGGCCGGATGTCGACGCGTTCATCGTGGGTTATCCCGGCCACTTCGACCTGCCCGCGGCACGGCGCGCAGCGCACGGCCGCCCGCTGATCTTCAATCCGCTCGTGTCGCTCGCCGACACCCTGGT
>DASVEU010000178.1:0-9431 GCA_036380395.1 Gaiellaceae bacterium | reverse complement strand
GCAAGACCTGCGCGGGGCGGGGCTCGGTCGGTTCGCCCGACCCCGAATGCGAGCACTGCCGCGGCACGGGACGCAAGCGCACGGTGTCGAACCTTGAAGTGGCGAACCTCTTGCAGATCGAGCCGTGCCCGGCCTGCATCGCGGAGCGCTGCTCGCGCTGCGGCGGAGTAGGGACGGTCTCGGCCGAACGGAGGATCCGCCTGCTCGTGCCCCCGGGAATGCAGGACGGCACGCAGCTGCGGGTCGGCGGTGATGGCAACGACGCGGGCGCCGGCTCCATCCCAGGCGACCTACTTGTGCGCGTCAAGGTCCTCGCGCCCCCGCGGGATCCGCGGTTCGTCCGCTACGTGGCGCTCGTGCTGCTCTTTGTCGCGATCGCGACGCTCGCGCTCTACGTATCGCGCTGAGCCCGCTCAGTTGAGGGATTTCGCCCCAAATCGGCGTTTTTGGCGCTAGGCTTTGCCTGGAACGGTGCCTGCTGCGGCCGCCGCTCTACCCCCTAATGGAGACGCCGCAGCTCTACCGAGATCTTTGGCCCGGCAGCCGACGCCGGATCCTCGTCGTGGACGACGATCCCAGTTTGCGCCTGCTGCTCCGCGTGACGCTCGCCGCGGACGAGTTCGAGATCGAGGAGGTTGCGTCGGCCGAAGAAGCGCGGGAGGTCGCGCGATTCTGGCGGCCGGCGGTTGTGCTCCTCGACGTGCAGCTTCCCGGCCTCGACGGGCTTTCGTTCTGCCGGCAGCTCACCGCGGGACGCAGCGATCCACCCGACGTCATCTTGCTGACCGGAACAGCAACGCCGGCCGCAGAGGCGCAGAAGGTCGGAGCGCGCGCGATCCTGCACAAGCCGTTCAGTCCGCTGGATCTGATCGCGCTGATCGACGGGCTCGACGCGACGCCGACCGAGCGTCTCGTCTCACGCAGCGAAGGAGACGCCGAGCAACTTCTGGTCTACGCACGCGACCTGAGCCGCATCGTCGAGGTCGAGCGTTCCCAGCGTCGGCTGCTGCAGCACGCGTACCGCCAGACCGTGGCCGCGCTCGCGGACGCGCTCGAGGCGAAAGATCCCGGAACGGGTCTCCACGCGCAACGCGTCCAGCACTACGCGGTCGCCCTCACTGAAATGGTCGAGCCTCGCCTGCTCGACGATGCGAGCCTCGAGTACGGGTTTCTCCTCCATGACGTCGGCAAGATCGGCGTCGGCGATCAGATCCTCAACAAGCCCGGGCCCCTGAGTGCAGCCGAGCGCGACCTGATCGAGCTGCACCCCGCGATCGGCGTCGAGATCCTGTCCGGCGTCGGGCTGCTCGAGGGCGAAGGGATTGGGGTGGTGGGGTCGCACCACGAACGCTGGGACGGCGGCGGCTATCCCGGTGGCCTGAGGGGCGACGGGATCCCGCTCGGCGCGCGGATCTTCGCCCTGGCCGACGCGCTCGACGCGATGACGAGCGACCGTCCGTATCGACCGGCGCTCACCTGGGAGAAGGCGACCGACGAGATTCTGTCGCATGACGGCTCTCAGTTCGATCCGAAAGTCGTTCGTGCTTTTTGTACACGCGAGCGACAGCTTCACCGCATTTACGAAGAGTTTTCGGTCGCCGCGGCCTGAGCGGTGCCTATGGGGAGAGGACCGGCGCCGACGCGCTGAGACACCCTCGTGCTGGACTTGAGTGTTTTCCCATAGAGGAAGGAAAACGGCCTTTCGGGGCGAAATAACGTCCCTTCGAGGAACGAGGCCCGCCGTTGGGAGCGAGCACTGTCCGAATTCACCGAATCGCCTTGTGACATCGCGACCGCGGAGCTAGGCTCACGCACGTCGCCTGTGTCCGGACCGGCCCGGTCTCCACTTCGTCTCATCCTCGCCGCTGTGATCGCGCTCGTGATCGTCGCCGCGGTGACTGTCTCGACGTGGTTGGCAACCGATGCGAAGGGCGGGTTGTTCGCGCTCGCGCTCCTACTCGCAACGCTCGTCGCCGTGACGGCGGGGCGAATATGGGGTCGAGCCGAACGCGAGCGCACTCGCGCCGAGTCGGCACGATCGCGCGAGCAGCTCCGGCAGGCGGAGGCGGAGTACCGAGCCGTCACCGAGAATCTCCCCCTTTTGACGTGGCTGTCTGCGCCCGGTGACCGGGGCTCTTGCGCGTACATCAGCCCACAAGTGGAGGCGATGCTCGGTTACTCGCCTGCAGAGTGGAGTGCGGAGCCACGGCTCTTCTCCCGGCTCCTGCATCCCGACGACCGCGAGAACGTGCTCGAAGCACACGAGCGTGCGGACGCTGACGGCGGCCGGCTTCGTTGCCAGTACCGGCTTGTTGCCCGCGATGGGCGAATCGTCTGGGTCAGTGAGGAGACCGCGACGGTCCGGGATGCCGCGGGGAAGGCGCTCTACACCCAGACGTTTCTGGTGGACGTCAGTGAGCGCAAGCGAGGGGACGACGAGCGAGAACAATTGCGCGCCGCGGAGCGCGCTGCGGCCAATCTGCAAACTGTCCGGCAGCGTCGGCTCGATTTCCTGCGCGAGGCCGGCGACATCCTCGGCGCCACGATGGACACGCAGACGTCGATCCAGCGCGTTGTCGACTTGGCGGTTCACGATCTCGCCGACTGGTGTGCGGTCGACGTGCTCGAGGCAAGCGGGGAGCTGAAGCGGATGGGAGTTGCACACGCGGTACCGCGGCGTGCAGAGCCGTCCCGGGAGCCCGACGGCTTCGTGCAAGCCGTGATCAAGTCGGGACGCCAACTGATGATCCCGCTGCTCGCGCATCAGGACTCCCTCGATGAGGAGGGAGCAGAGTCTGGACTTCCCGATGAGGTCGTCTCGCTGATCTGCGTGCCACTCACGAGTCGAGGCCGGCCGCTCGGTGCCCTCACGCTCGCACGTAGCGCCCACGGGCCGGAGTACGGTTCGGACGAGCTCACGCTCGCCGAGGATCTCGCGGCGCGGATCGGCATCGCGATCGATCGCGCGCGTCTCTACCTCGAGGTCGAGGAGCGTGCCGACGCCGCCCGCGTCCTCACATACGTTGCCGACGCCGTCCTCCTCCTCGACCGGGCCGACGTCGTCCGGCTCTGGAACCCGGCTGCCGAGAGCATCACGGGAATTGCCTCGGCCGCCGTCCTGGGACGGCCTCCGGGAGAGGTGATACCCGGCTGGCGCGACGCCGTCGACTCGATCCCCATCTCGACCTCACCCTCTCCCGGCCACCCCGAAGTGATGATCCCGATCGAGATCGAGCACGGAGAGCGGTGGATCGCGATCTCGGGCGTCAAGTTCTTCGGCGGGACGGTCTATGCCTTCCGCGACGTAACGGAGGGCCGCCAACTCGAGGAGTTGAAGGCCGACTTCATCGCCACGGCCTCCCATGAGCTGCGGACGCCGCTCGCCGCTGTCTATGGAGCCGCGCAGACGCTTCTCCGTCACGATTTCGCGCTTGACGAGGCAGGCCGCGACCGGTTCGTCTCGCTGATCGCGGAAGAATCCGAGCGCCTGGGCCGGATCGTGAACGAGATTCTGCTCGCGAACCAGCTCGACTCAGGACGGGTCGACCTCGGCACAGAGCCGTTTGATGCGGTCGAACTGGTCGAGCGGGCCGTCGAGGCCGCACGTGCGCATGCGCCGGCGGAGATCTCGGTCGAACCGGTCGCTCACGAGCCTGTGCCCCTTGTCGCGGCCGACCGCGACAAGGTCCGGCAAGTCATCGTGAACCTGATCGAGAATGCGATGAAGTACTCGCCCGACGGCGGCCGGATTGAGGTCGGACTACAGTCGGGACAGTCGCCGGATGAAGAGACGGTGATCTTCTACGTGAAGGACGAAGGCATCGGCATCCCGTCGAACGAGCTGGGCCGAATCTTCGAGAAGTTCTATCGCCTCGATCCGCAGATGACGCGGGGCGTCGGCGGGACCGGGCTCGGCCTCTACATCTGCAGCGAGCTCGTCCACCGCATGGGGGGAAACATCTGGGTCGAATCGAGCGAGGGACAGGGATCAACCTTCCTGCTCGAGCTCCCAGTGGAAGCCGGACCGTTCCCGGGCGCTCTGCCGGTCCCCGCGCAAAGCGCCGGGGCCCGCACCTCTGGTTGAGCCTCACGTGTAGAGGCGCCTGGGCGCTCCGTATTGCGATCTATTCCCGCCGTCCTGAGACCAACCTCAAGGGGCTGGTCGAGCCGGTGGCTCTGAATCGCCCCGTTCTCCCTTCGCCAGGGCGTCTAGTGCGAGATCTCGGATGGCGCGTAGACGCGTCGCGACGTCGTCATCAAGGTCGTTCCTTTCCAGCGTCGCCTGGGCGATGCCGGCGATCGAGGCGAGCGGAGACCCGAGACGGTACAGATGAGCTTCGGCCTCAGGCACGCATTCAAGTGACGCACAGGCGTCTGCTGGAAGCAATAGGCCGAGTGGCCTAACTTCAGTTGAGTGTCGTGAGCCCACGGACCTTAGGGCTAGGTGGACCCTCCCATCGGCCGGTGACGCCCAGGCGCAAACGCGCCATCGTCAATACATGGACGGCCCGCTAGAGCTCGATGCCCGCCATGCCGCGGGGATCGACGTGGAGCTCCTCTGGGATCCCCGCACTCAGGGGCTCTCAGTGGTGGCTCACGACGCGACGACCGACGAGACCGTGACGATCTACGTCGAGGCGGACCAGGCTCTCGAAGTCTTCCGCCACCCCTTCGCCTATGCCGGGGAGCCCGCTCCGCGAGTGGGCTTGCGGGTCAAGGCGTAGCCGGTCCATTTCCGCGTCAGCAGTGCCAACGCGATAGGCGACGAGCGGCGGGGGTGGGATTTGAACCCACGGACCGCCTTGCGGCGGTCATCGGTTTTCAAGACCGACCCGTTCGGCCGCTCCGGCACCCCGCCGTTTGCACACGGTAGCGCCGCTCTCGGCGGTCTAGAGGCGCTTGCGAAAGAAGAAGCCGAGGAGCGACAGATAGACGGTTCGCCGGCCGCTCGTGTTGACGCTCACCTTCGCGTGGCGCGGCCCGACGCTTACGCCGACGCCCCGCTTCCGGACGTTGAGGCGAACGCCGCGCGCGAGCCGCTTCGATTTGCGGTAGCCCCAGCTCACGAGTTGAGCTTCTTCGGTGCGCCGAACGAGTGCAGCGGCTCCGGGATCGAGACCGAGCCGTCGGCTTCCTGGAAGTTCTCCATCATCGCCAGCATCGCGCGTCCCGTGACGGCTGTGCCGTTCAGGGTGTGCACGGTCTCCAACTGTTTGTCGTCGCGCCGGTAACGGATCTCGAGGCGGCGTGCCTGGTAGTCGGTCGTGTTCGAGGTGGACGTGATCTCGCGATAGTGCTCCTGCGACGGGAACCACGCCTCGATGTCGTACTTCTTTGTCGCCGATGCACCGAGGTCGCCGGCGGCGACGTTGACGACCCGGTATGGCAGCTCGAGCTCTTGCACGAGCGCCTCCTCGATGTCGAGCAGACGGTCGTGCTCGTCTCGTGACGACTCCGGTCGCGTGAACACGAACATCTCGATCTTGTCGAACTGATGGACGCGGAACATTCCACGCGTGTCCTTCCCGGCGGCCCCGGCCTCGCGGCGGAAGCAGGTGGAGTAGCCGGCGTACCGCAGCGGGAGGTCGTCGCCGTCGAGAATCTCGGCGCCGTGCATTGCAGCGAGCGGGACCTCGGACGTTCCGACGAGGTAGAGGTCGTCCCGCTCGACCGCATAGATGTTCACCTCGTCGGTAGGGAAGAACCCGGTCCCGTACATCGCCTCCTCACGAACCAGGACGGGGGGGAGGACGGGGGTGAAGCCGCGGCTCGTGAGCCGGTCGAGAGCGAACCGGTAGAGCGCGAGCTCGAGCAACGCGACATCGCCGCTGCGGAAGGCGAAGCGGGAGCCGGAGACCTTCGCGCCACGCTCGAGGTCGATGCCCGGCCCAGCGAGCTCCAGGTGGTCCTTGACGGGAAAGTCGAACGGCCTTGGATCGCCCCAGCGGCGGATCTGCACGGCGTCGTCCTCCGTTTCTCCGTCGGGCGTCGCTTCATCCGGTGGGTTCGGGACCCGGTCGAGCAGCTCTTTGCGCCGGCCTTCGGCCGCCGCGAGCTGCTGCTCCAGAGACTGCAGCTCCGTCTTCACTCGCTCGAGCTCCTCGAGCTGCTCCGGTGTCGGCTTCCCCTTGACCTTTCGGGCCGCACGGAGCTCCTCGACACGTGGCTGGATCTCCCTGACCCCACGATCGGCCTCGAGCAGCTCGTCGAAGATGTCGGCTGCTCCCTTCCGCGCCAGCGCCGCCCGGAAGGTCTCTGGATCGTCGCGGGCGGCACGGAGATCGATCATGGGCGGGAGTCTAGGTAGGCCTCGAGCACCTGAGCCACGCCTTCCTCGTCGACGGAGGGGCAGACGAAGTCGGCGACCCTCTTCACGAGGTCGTGGGCGTTCTCGACAGCCACGCCGTAGCCCGCCCACTCGACGAGCTCGATGTCGTTTTCCCCGTCACCGAATGCCACCGTGCGTTCGCGTGCGAAGCCGAGGTGCTCGGCGAGGAATTCCAGACCGGTCGCTTTCGTCACGTCCGGGGACGCGAACTCGAGGAAGTATGGCAGTGACTTCGAGATGTAGAGGCGGCCGTCGAACCGCTCGACCATCCGCTGCTTCAGGCCGTCCAGCACCTCGGGGTCGTCGATGACCACCAACTTCGTCGGCGGCTCGTCGAGCCAGTCGAGCAGATTTCCGACGGGATGCAGCTCGATGTGCTGGAAATCCGCGTAGCGCCTCGCTTCGGGGGACACCTCGGCGACGCACAGCTTGTCGTCCACGTAACAGTTCAGCCCGAAGCCTTCCGCGTTCAGTGCGGCGATCACCTCGCGCGCAAGCTCGAGCGGGATCGGTACGTGACGAAGCCAGCGACCGCTCACCGGGTCCGCGACCACGGCGCCCTGGTAGCAAACAACCGGATCGTCGATTCCCGCCTCCAACGCGTAACGGCGAACGGACTGGAACATCCGCCCGGTCACCAGCACGACATGTATCCCGGCGGCGCGCGTAGCGGCGATCGCCGCCCGGGTGCGCGGCCGCAGCATCATGTCCTCACCGATCAGAGTGCGATCGAGGTCGCACGCCACGGCGTCGATCTCGTGCGGGAAGTTCTGCGGGAGGTTCAGCCCTGCGGCTTCGTCAGGAAGTCGACCAGAGCCTTGAGGTCGGTGGCCGACAGGGACTTGTAGGTGGTCGGCATGACGCCCTTCGGATAGCCCTTCTCGACGTACTTGTTCGGGTCGACGATGGAGTCGTGAACGAACGTCGCGAGAGGCTGGTTCGCCGCCTTCGCGTACTGGGGCAGCTTGTCCAGGTCGGGGCCGATCTTCCCGTTCGCTCCCGGGCCTGCGGGCTTGTAGGTATGGCAGGCGCCGCAACCCTGGCTGATGAAGATCGCCTTGCCGGGCGCCTCGGTCTTCACCGTTCCGACGACCGTGCTGGGCAACGCACGAACGACGCCTTCGCTCCCGCAGCCCGCGAGTGCGAGCACGGCCGCGGTGGCAGCGGCGGCGATCAAGACTCCCCGGCGCATCGGGCGCGAGTCTACTGACTCCCAACGCAGGAGAGCCCAGCAGCCAAGCGCGCCGAGGCCGATCACGTCGACCGGTGTGTCGTTTACCAGCAGCGACACCGCGAGCCCGGCGAGCAGTGCGTCGACCGTAGCCCGTCGCGGCCGAATCGTGCCCATCAACACGAGCGCAGCGAGACAACTGAGGAAGATGACTCCGTGAAACCAGCGGTCGGTCACGGCCGCCCACGAGAGGTGCAGGCGATGTCCAAGACCGCCGAGGAGCGAGTCGGGGCCGCTTCCAAGCGCTCGCGTGACGTGACTCGATCCACCGAGGGCAGCGTCGAGGCCGACGAATGCGACCGCGACGACGAGGACTGCCACCGCGACGAGAGCAAGCCGCCGCGGAGTGACCGCGAGCCCGCGGAGACGCAACGCCAGAACCCCGAGCGCCGCCGCGAAGACGAGCACGCCGCCGCCGTCCGCCCCCGCCTTGCTCCAACCGATCGCCACGAGCGCAACGGCTCCGAGCGGGACGAGCCAACGCAGTCCGCCAATCGCTGCGGCCATGAGCACGGGAGCCAGGAGCAATGTCTCGACCTGGTTGCCGATCCCGTAGAAACGTCCCCCGCCGTCCGGTCGCGCGCCGAGCACGGCCAGCGAGTTGAGCTCGGGATCGACCGCGAGCACGACCGTCAGGGCCACCAGGAACCCCGCCACGACCGGCGGGACGATGCTGCGACGAAACGAGCCTGCAACGGCGAGCGCGATCGTCAGGGCCGCGATCGTCGCGATCACCAGGCCGAGGCGTGTCGCGCCGGCCCAGGAAAGGAGCAACGACGCGCCGAAGGCAGCGGCGCCTCCGAGCCCCGCCGCGCGCGGTGCGAAGATCGTCAGCGCAAGGATCGTCAGCACGACGGTGACGAACACCCAGCCGCGGTCGTGGTGCACGCGCGTGAGACGAGTGTCGAGCGCACGCAGATCCTCTCGCGCGTCCCGATCGGGCTCGGCCCGGATCTGCGGCGTGCGCCCCTCTTGCAGTGCCACAGCCGTCGGGCCGAGATCGGCGATCGAGACGAGGCCGCGGATCCGTGTGGACTCCGACGTGAGGATGCCGTGGTAGCCGGCGCCAAAAATCATGACGGAGTAGCGCTTCGTGTTCGGATGCCCTCCGGGCGGTGGCAGTTCGACGAGGACCGCGTTCTTCACCTGCAGATCCGGAACGCCGAAGACGATGTCGACGAGGATCTTCCCGTGCGGCTTCCCGCCCAGGGCGGCGCTCTCGACCTTGCCCCGTCTGATGGCCGCGATCGCTCCGGCACGGCTCACCGTCCCCCCGGCGCCGGGGACGTAGAGGCCGATTGCCCCAAATTCGCGGGTGACCAAGACGCCTTGGGATGGGATGACGTAGACCTTGGGCCTTGCCTGCGCCGTCCCGCTCACGCCGAGGAATCCCGCAGTCGCGAGTCCCACGGCTACCATTCCTCGTATAACCCTCGCCTTCAAGGAGAGCGATTCTCGATGAAGCGCAGGTCTTACGGTCGCGACGCCGGTCTCACGTTGCGAATATTCACCACGGCCTCTCTGCTCGGGCTTCTGTACGTCGTCTTTGCGGTCGTCCTCTTCAACGTCCTGAGCGTCGGGCTCATCCCGATGATCCTGATCGTCGTCGGGATCGCCTTCTTCCAGTACTTCACGTCGGACAAGCTCGCCCTGGCCGCCTCGGGCGCCAAGGTGGTCGAGCGCGATCAGGCTCCCGAGCTGCACGACATGATCGAGCGGCTCTGCGCGATGGCCGATCTACCGAAGCCGCGGGTCGCGATCATCGACACGGACGTGCCTAATGCGTTCGCGACGGGGCGGAGCCCGAAGCACGCTGCGGTGGCGGTCACGCGCGGTCTCTGGCAGAGGCTGGAGCCGCAAGAGGTGGAGGGC
>DASVEU010000177.1:0-3744 GCA_036380395.1 Gaiellaceae bacterium | reverse complement strand
CACACCGGCTGGACCGTCGACATCGAGACCGACGAGTCGATGTACGGCTTCAAGTTCCAGGAGACCCTGGCGGCCGACGGGCTGGTCCTCGGGCGGCGTACCTATGAGGGGTTCGCGGCCGCCTGGCCGGGGCGAGAGGGTGACTTCGCCGACGCCTTCAACACGATGCCGAAGTACGTCGTCTCCTCGACCCTCGAGGACCCAGAGTGGAACAACACGACCGTACTGAAGGGTGACGTCGGGAACGAAGTCGAGAAGCTCAAGCAGGAGCAGGACGGCGACATCGTCGTCCACGGCAGCGCCCAGCTCGTGCAAACGCTGGTCGAGAACGACCTCGTCGATGAGTTCCGGCTGATGGTGTACCCCCTTGTGCTGGGAAGCGGCAAGCGCCTCTTCGGCGAGACGAGCGACAAGAAGCCTCTGCGACTGGTCGAGTCGAAGGTGGTCGGCGACGGTGTGGCGATTCTCATCTACCAGCCGGTGGGCTCCGACTAGCTCCGACTAGCTCCTGCGCCGCGACTAGACATTCCGGTGCAAGTACGCTGGCCACACGCTGACCGCTGGGGGAGAATGAGCGCGTGCGGATCGCTCCGCGTCTATTTGCCTGGGGGTTTGCGCTTGTCGCAGTCGCCTTGATCACAGGTGGGCTGGTGCTCGACCGGATCGCTGCCGTGGAGCACGTCCCCGAAGCCGGCGCGATGTGGCTCTACCCCTTCCTCTTTTGCGCGGTCTCGATACCGGCCGCTGTCGGCGTCCTGATTGCAACGCGGCGGCCGCGCAACCCGATCGGATGGACTCTCGTCCTGGGCGCGCTGTCCCTCGCGCCTGTGCTCGCCGCGTCGCCCTACGCCTGGGTGGCGCTGAGGGCGCATCCAGGATCGCTTCCCGGCGGTTCGTGGGCCGCGCTGCTCTCGTCGCTGTGGCCGGTCTTCTTCGCCTGGCCACTGGCGGTTGCGTTCGTGTTCCCCGACGGACGACTGCCGTCTTCGCGCTGGCGCCCGTACGCGGTCTTCGCGGCCGGTTCGTTCGGGCTCCTCTTGTTCGTGCTGGTGACGGCGAAGCAGCTCGAGCGTCCGTTCTCCGACGTGCCGAATCCGTTTCCTGTTCGGCTTCCGGATGCCCTCGGGCCTCTGCGCTCATTCGCCTGGTTGGCGATGTTCGCGAGCCTGTTTGTGGGCACCGCGGCCGTGCGCAGCCGCTACAAGCGTTCCGCGGGAATCAAGCGCCTACAGATGCTCTGGCTGGCGTACGCCGCGCTGCTGATTCCGTTGGGTGTTGTCTGCTTCCTGCTCTGGGGGCTCCTGTTCGGCGAGCCCGGCGACGCGGTGGTTGCGTTTCTGCTCGGAATGGAGGCGGCCGTTGCGCTCGCCGTCGGCGTCGCCGTGAGGCGCTACCGGCTGTACGAGATCGATCGGCTGATCAACCGGACGCTCGTCTACGCGCTCGTGACTGCGTCACTCGGTCTCCTCTACGGCGTCATCTCGGTAGTGGCGGGCGTGGTTCTGGGCAGAGGCTCGGCGTGGGCGACGGCCCTCGGCGCGGTCTTCGTCGCGCTCGCCTTCAGGCCGCTGCGCACTCGGGCGCAGGCCGTCGTGGACTGGCGTTTCGCCCGCCCGCGCTACGAAGGTCTGCGACGCGTCCGCTCATTCGTCGACGACGTGCGCGACGGACGGCGAGAACCTGAGGAGATCGGAACTGTCCTCGCGGCGGCGCTGCGCGACCCGAGTGCGAGACTTCTCTTTCGGCTCCCGGCGAGCGACACATACGCCGACAGCAGGGGCCACGTGGTCGCGGAGCCGCCCGAGGGCGACGGTGCACTGACACCGATCGAGCACCGAGGGCAGGAGATCGGGCTGCTTCGGCACAGGCGCGACCTGCTCGACCGTCCCGATCTCCTCCACAGCATTCTCGAGGCAGCGAGCCTGGCAATCGAGATCGCGAGACTCCGAGTGGAGGTGAGGCTGCAGCTCGTCGAGGTGGACGAGTCGCGGGCCCGGATCGTTCAGGCCGGCTACGAGGAACGCCGTCGCCTCGAACGCGATCTGCACGACGGAGCGCAGCAGCGGCTCGTCACCCTCGGGATCGTGCTGCGACGGCTGCAGCGCTCACTTCCGCGAGGGGCGAAGGTCCTCGGGCCGGCTCTCGACTCGGCCGTCGACGAGATCGGGCACGCGATCGCGGATCTGCGGACGATTGCCTCAGGCGTGCGGCCGCCACGGCTGGACGACGGCCTTGCCGCAGCCTTCGCCGACCTCGCACGCGCGGCG
Organism: Gaiellaceae bacterium; assembly: GCA_036380395.1. Lineage (GTDB taxonomy): Bacteria > Actinomycetota > Thermoleophilia > Gaiellales > Gaiellaceae > 3-1-20CM-4-69-9. The sequence continues at coordinate 1,477 of DASVEU010000177.1, read as the reverse complement.
CCCATCCCGATCGACGTCGAGGCGACCGGGGAGAGACTTCCTCCCCACGTCGAGGCGGCAGCCTACTTCGTCGTCTGCGAGGCGGTCACGAACGCGGTCAAGCATGCATCCCCGTCACGCGTCCGCGTGGAGGCCACCTCTGCGGGCGGAGCACTCCGGCTGCTCGTCGCCGATGACGGCGTCGGCGGGGCGAACCCGAGGGGAACCGGCCTCGTCGGGCTGACCGACCGGGTGACGGCCCACGGCGGGACGCTGCTGATCGAGAGCCCACTCGGGGCGGGCACTCGGATCGAGGCGGAGTTTCCGTGCGGATCGTGATCGCTGAGGACACCGTTCTGCTCCGCGAGGGGCTCGCAGGACTGCTCGAGGATGCAGGGCACCAGGTCGTCGCGCGTGTGGGCGATGCCGAAGCGCTCCTCGCCGTCGTGGCAGAGCACGAGCCCGACCTTGCCGTCGTCGACGTGCGTATGCCGCCCGACTACGAAGACGAGGGCATGCGTGCGGCGGCCGCGATCCGCCAATCGCACCCGGGCACCGCCGTGCTCGTCCTCTCACAACACATCGAAACGCGCCATGCCGTCGAACTCGTCGCGGCCGGAGGCGGCTTCGGCTATCTGCTCAAGGACCGTGTGCTCGACGTCGACGACTTCCTCGACGCAGCACGGCGCGTGAGCGAAGGAGGCTCCGCCGTCGATCCGGAGGTGGTCACCACGCTTCTCTCGTCGAAGCGGGCGGATGACACGCTCGGCGAGCTAACGCCACGCGAGCGCGAGGTGCTCGCGCTGATGGCCGAGGGACGAACGAATGCGGCGATCGCGAAACGGCTGTGGCTGACTGAAAGGACTGTCGAGACGCACGTCCGGTCGATCCTCGGCAAGCTCGGTCTCTCGATCAGCGGTGACGACCACCGACGCGTGCTCGCAGTCCTGACCTACCTGCGCGCTCCTACCGTCTGACATCTCCGCGCTCGCACTGAAGCACGTTCAGTGCCTGCGACGACGAAGTGCCGGCGGGGGTGCCCTACCGTCCTGAGGCAAGGGCGAAATCGCCATCCACAAGGAGGTCGTGACGTGTCCGCGATAGCTGTCGAGGGTCCCACCCTCAACCCGGCCAGAGCGCCAGAACGACCGCAACGTTTTCTGCCGATCTCGGGCATCCTCTTCGGCATCCTGCTTGCGCTTGCGCTCTGGCTCACCTCGAAAGAGCCGAGTGACACGGCGTCGGCTAAGCAAGTGTTCGCCTACTGGAGCGACCACGGCGGCGGGAAGATGTGGCTCTCGATCCTCGGCCTCGAGCTTGCTGCGGTCCTGCTCCTGACGTTCGGAGCGGCATTGCGGGGGGCGATTCGCTCCGGCGAGGGAGCGACCGCGACCTATTCGTCACTGGTGTTCGGCGGCGCCATCCTGGCCGCAATGGGCTTTGCGACGACGTCGATCCTGCCGGCGGCCGCCGGCCGAGCCGCCGCCGACAAGGCCGC
>DASVEU010000176.1:0-16552 GCA_036380395.1 Gaiellaceae bacterium | reverse complement strand
AGCCAGGGAGCCGGTGCTGCCGCTCGGGCTGTTCCGCAACAAGGCGTTCGCGACGTCGTCGGTGGTGGGGTTCGTGGTGGGGTTCGGGATGTTCGGGGCGCTCACGTACCTGCCGCTCTATCTGCAGATCGTCAAAGGCGTGAGCCCGACCAGGTCGGGACTCCAGTTGACGCCCTTGATGCTTGGCTTGCTGGTGACCTCGGTGCTCAGTGGGCAGTTGATCAGCCGCTGGGGGAAGTACCGGATCTTTCCGATCATCGGGACGGCGGTCATAACTGTCGGAATGCTTCTGCTCTCGCGCCTGGGAGTCGGTACGAGTCTGTGGATGGCCGCGCTCGACATGGTCATCCTCGGGCTCGGTCTCGGAATGGTGATGCAAGTCCTCGTGCTCGCGGTACAGAACGCCGTCGATTACGCATACCTCGGCGTCGCCACCTCCGGCTCGACGATGTTCCGGTCGATCGGCGGCTCGATCGGCGTATCGCTGTTCGGCGCGATCTTTTCCAACCGCCTGCACACCGAGTTGGCGCAGCGGCTCGCGCCGAGCGTGCACCTTCCGTCGACGACGTCACCTGCGGCAATCCGCGCGTTACCTCCGCCCGTCCACGATTCGTACGTGCACGCGGTCACGGCTGCGCTCTCACCCATCTTCTTCGTCGCTGCCGTCATCTGCCTGGTCGCATTCGTCCTCGCTCTGCTCCTGCCGGACGTTCCCTTGCGACAGACGAGTGCAGCGGAAGGGATCGGAGAGACCTTCGCGACGCCGAGTCACGCCGGCTCGGAGCGGGAGCTGGAGCGAGTGCTGAGCATCATCGCGCGTCGCGACGAGCGGTGGCGCGCATACGCGGAGTGGGTGAACCGCGCCGGGGTCGACGTCGATCCGAGGGAGGCGTGGCTGCTCGCGCGAACACGCGAGCGGGCGCCTGCTTCCGTGCCGCAGATCGCGGAGGCTACGGGTGTCGACGAGGAGGCCGTGCGCCGGACGATGGAACGCCTGGAACAGCGGGGCCTGGTCGTGGAAAGGCAAGGCGACTACGAGCTCACTCCCGAGGGGCAACGCGTCTGCGAGGCGCTCGTCGCGGTGCGGCGCGCAACCCTCGAGGACCTGGTCCGCGACTGGTCTCCCGCAGACCACGCGCAGCTCTCGCCCGTCCTGGACCGGCTTGCGCGCTCGCTTGCCAGCGAGATGCCGACTCCCGCCTGACAGGGCCGCTGTACCCTCAAGCGCATGGCGATTGATCCGCGCGTCGACATCGGCCACGTCCACCTCAAGGTGAGCGATATCGACCGCGCACTCGCGTTCTACCGTGACGTCCTCGGCTTCGAGGAGATGCAGCGCTACGGCGACCAGGCAGCGTTCATCTCGGCCGGCGGGTACCACCACCACATCGGCCTCAACACGTGGGAGTCGAAGGGCGGGTCGCCGCCGCCGACGGGCACGACCGGGCTCTATCACGTTGCGATCCGTTACCCGGACCGGAAAGCGCTTGCGCAGGCGCTGAAGCAGCTCGTCGAGGCCGAGATCCCGCTCAGCGGCGCGACCGATCACGGCGTGAGCGAGGCGATCTATCTCCGCGATCCCGACGACAACGGCATCGAGCTCTACCGCGACCGTCCACCGGACGAGTGGCCGCGCGCTCCGGATGGGAGCATGGCGATGATCTCGGAACCGCTCGATCTCCAAAAGCTGCTCGTCGAAGCCGGCTGAACGATGCGCTCCAGTCGCCGTCGACTCGCGACCGTCCTGGGGCTGTTCGTCGCGTCGCTCTTCTGTGTCGCGCTCGTCCTCGTGCGCAACCTGCATACCGGGAACGTCAACTTCCGCTATCTGATCTGGAATCTCTTTCTCGCCTGGATTCCGTTCGCGCTCGCGGTTTTCGTCTATGACCGCTGGCGGCGACGGGGCGGCGGCTTGCTCCTCCTCTTCCTCGGCGGGCTCTGGCTGCTCTTCTTCCCGAACGCGCCGTACATCGCAACCGACTTCGTCCATCTGCAGCACGACCCGCTCTCCCCGTACTGGTATGACGCGGTCACGATCGCTGCGTTCGCGTGGATGGGGGTGCTGCTCGGCTTCGCGTCGCTGTACCTCATGCAGACCGTGGTCCGTCAGTGGCGAGGCGCGATTGCCGGCTGGATCTTCGCCTTCGTCGCGATCGCCCTCGGCTCGCTCGGGATCTACCTCGGCCGCTTCCTGCGGCTGAACAGTTGGGACGCGCTCGAGCATCCCAGCGTCCTGCCGCGGATCCTGCACACCGTCGCCCGTGATCCGTTCGCCTACCAGGAGGCGATCGCGGTGACGATCCTGTTCACGGTGGCGCTGAGCTTCGCGTACTTCTTGCTCTACAACTTCGCCGCGGTCGGGCTGGAGCTCGACACCGAACGCTGATTCGGGCAGCTCCGAGGGACCAGTCCCTCCGACCTGTCTCCGCCGGACGGTTGCGCTACAACTAGCAGGTGGCCTCGAAGCCCGTCGAGCAGCTTGATTCCGTCGTAATCCGGTTCGCCGGGGACTCCGGGGACGGGATGCAGTTGACGGGCGGCCGTTTCACCTCCGAAACCGCGCTGATCGGGAACGACCTGGCCACGTATCCGGACTTTCCGGCCGAGATCCGGGCGCCGGCGGGCTCGCTGCCCGGCGTCTCCGGCTTCCAGCTCCACTTCGCCGACCACGACATTCTCACGCCGGGCGATCAGCCGAACGTCCTCGTCGCGATGAACCCCGCCGCGCTCAAGACGAACCTCAACGACCTGCCGGCGAGCGGGATCCTCGTCGTCGACAAGGACGCGTTCACCGACCGCAACCTGACGAAGGCGGGGTACGCGGGCAATCCGATCGAGGACGGCTCGCTCGACTCCTACGAGGTCCACGCGGTCCCGCTCACCTCGATGACGATCGAGGCGCTGAAGGACATCGAAGGGATCACGAAGCGCGAAGCGGAGCGCGCCAAGAACATGTTCGCGCTCGGCCTGATGTCGTGGCTCTACGGGCGTCCCACCGAAGGGACGATCGCCTTCCTCGAGTCGAAGTTCGCGAAGCGGCCCGAGATCGCGGCCGCGAACGTCAAGGCCTTCCAGACCGGCTACGCGTTCGGCGAGACCACCGAGGCGTTCGCGGTGCAATACGAGGTCAAGCCGGCGTCGATGAAGCCGGGCCTGTACCGCAACATCACCGGCAACCAGGCACTCGCGTACGGCCTCATCGCCGCGTCGGTGAAGTCCGGCTTGCCCCTCTTCCTCGGGGCATACCCGATCACGCCCGCGTCCTCCGTGCTCGAGGAGCTCGCGCGCCACAAGAACTTCGGCGTGCGCACGTTTCAGGCGGAGGACGAGATCGCCGCGGTCGGCGCGGCGCTCGGCGCGAGCTTCGGCGGCTCGCTCGGCGTCTCCACCTCGAGCGGCCCCGGCATCGTTTTGAAGCAGGAGACGATCGGCCTCGGGATCACGCTCGAGTTGCCGCTCGTGATCGTCGACGTCCAGCGCGCCGGGCCGTCGACCGGGATGCCCACGAAGCCGGAGCAGGCCGACCTGCTCGGCGTCATGTTCGGCCGCAACTCCGAGTCGCCCGTGCCGGTGATCGCGGCGGCGACGCCGTCGGATTGCTTCGACGCGGCACTCGAGGCTGCGCGAATTGCCGTCAAGTACCGCACGCCGGTGTTCCTGCTCTCGGACGCGTACCTCGCGAACGGCTCGGAGCCGTGGCTGCTTCCGGACGTCGACGCAATCGCCCTGATCGAGCCGAATTTCGCCGAGGCGAACGGCGAGGACTTCCAGCCGTACCGCCGCGACGAGCAGACGCTTGCGCGTCCATGGGCGATTCCCGGCACTCCGGGCCTCGAGCACCGGATCGGCGGGCTCGAGAAGCAGGACGTCACCGGAAACGTCAGCTACGACCCCGACAACCACGACCTGATGGTGCGGCTGCGTGCGCAGAAGGTCGCCGGCATCGCCCAGGACATCCCCGAGCTCGAGGTCGACGACCAGGAAGGAGCAAGGACGCTCGTCCTCAGTTGGGGCGGCACGTACGGCTCGGTCGCCGCGGCCGTCCGCCGTGTCCGCGCAACCGGCAAGAAGGTCGCCCACGCTCATCTGCGCTACCTCAACCCATTCCCACGCAACACGGGCGAGATTCTGCGAGCCTACGACAAGGTGCTCGTCCCGGAGATCAACCTCGGCCAGCTGCAGAAGCTGGTCCGCGCAGAGTTTCTCGTCGATGCAACCGGCTTCAACCTGGTGCGGGGGATTCCGTTCCGCGCCGGCGAAGTGGCGGATGCGATCGACGCCATGGTGGACTCATAAAGACACTGCCTGTCGAGGGCAGGTGGCTCTGGGCCGCGATCGTCGTCGGCGCGGGTGCCGGCGCGGTCGCCTTCGGGCTCGACAAGAATTGGACGGGTTTCAGCCTGTGCGTGGCGGCTACGGTTGTGGCTCTCACCCAGCTGATTCGCATCCTGCTGAGGAAAAAGGTGAGCAGCGGCGGCAACGGCCACGGCCGCGGCAAGCGCCGCTGGTGACAAGTCGACCGGCGTGAAGGTGGGAGCCAGGCCCTACCTCGCCGCCGTCCCCGGGCGCGAGGTAAATGCGGAGGCCGCAGGTTCCGCTCCCGGCTCCCACCAGACGCAGGACATCGCCAAAACCGAACGCCCGGTCAGAGACGGGTGTCCGTTGCTCCCCCCTGCGGATAGTTGATTGACGGACCAGTCGAGGCTTAAACCCACGCCCCCAAGAGGTCAAAATGAGACCACGGTGAGTGCGGCTGATCGGCTTAGGCATCTGTGGGATTTCTACGATCTCGACGCCACCGAGCAGAGACTTCGTGCGCAGTTGGAGCACGAGTCGGAAGCTGCAGGGCGCGCCGAGGTGCTCACACAACTCGCACGAGTCGAGGGTTTGCGGAACGACTTCGACGCTTGCGATCGCCTGCTCGAGCAGGCGGAGGCGCAGGCCGGATCGAGCGCCGTCGCGAAGGTTCGCATCGACCTCGAGCGCGGCCGGAAGCTCCGCTCCAGCGGTGATCCCGAAGGCGCTTTGCCGCTGTTCGAAGCAGCCTTCGCGCGTGCGTGGGATTCAGGCGAGCACTACCTCGCCGGCGACGCTGCTCACATGTGCGCCCTCGCCGTGTCGGACGACCGCGCGGGGATGGAGGAGTGGACGCAGCGCGGGCTCGAGCTCGCCGAGCGAGAGCCCGACGCCGCCTACTGGGCAGGCCCGCTGCTCAACAATCTCGGCTGGGCGTACTTCGACGCCGGCGAGCACGAGCTGGCGCTCGAGCTCTTCGAGCGTGCTCTGGAGGCGCGCAAGCGCGATCCCGACAACCAGGACGCAATTGCGTTCGCCGAAGACGCGGTGGAAACTGCCCGCGCCGCGCTGGGCTAGCCGGGGGTCGTCTCGAAGCGGTCGAGCCCGTCGGCGGGGAGGGTCTCCCACGCGGCGACTGAACGGACATAGATGTGTGCGCTCGGGCGAGCAGCGAACCCATCGTCCAGCGCGGTCGCCCGGACGCTTGCGATCTCCGAGTCCGGCCAGCCGCCGCCGAACAGGTTTGAACCGCAAGCGACGCAGAAGGTCTTCGCGCTTCCCTCTGCCGGCTGAAACGTCCGCAGCAGTTCCTGGCCCTCGAGAACCCGGATCGCAGTGGAAGGCACCCGGCCGTTTACCGTCGCGGCGCCGCCCGACAGCTTCTTGCAGCTTTCGCAGTGGCAGAGCCTGAGCGTGACCGGGGCCTCCGTCACCTCGAACTTGACGCCCCCGCAGAGACAGCTTCCACGCAGCCTGGCCACGGCTCGAGCTTAGCGCCGGGCCCGTGGGGGCTGATTCCGTTGGGCCCGGCGACGTCGCCTCTACTTGCCGTCGTACCCTGGCCCGAGGGGCAGGCCCTCGTCCCGCGGCGGGCACTCGCCGCAGTGTGCTCGCGCGGTTCCCCGCGAGGGCCTCCCCTTTAAGGCACGACTCCTGGCCATCTTCTCATGGGAGGCCCGGGACTATCATCGGTCCATGGCCACGAACGGCAAACTGACCGCCAAGGACTACAAGACCGACCAGGAGGTCCGCTGGTGCCCGGGCTGCGGGGACTACGCGATCCTGGCGGCACTCCAGTCGTTCATGCCCGAGCTGGAGGTGCCGAAGGAGAACATCGTCTTCGTTTCCGGCATCGGCTGTGCAGCGCGGTTCCCGTACTACATGGAGACGTACGGGATGCACTCGATCCACGGCAGGGCGCCGGCGATCGCCACCGGGCTGGCGACGTCGAGGCCAGACTTGTCCGTGTGGGTCGTGACCGGCGACGGCGACTCGCTGTCGATCGGCGGCAACCACTTGATTCACGCGCTGCGCCGCAACGTGAACGTCAAGATCCTGATGTTCAACAACGAGATCTACGGGCTGACGAAGGGCCAGTACTCGCCGACGAGCCCGCTGGGGACGAGGACGAAGTCGACGCCGATGGGCTCGCTGGACTGGCCTTTCAATCCGCTGTCGCTCGCCATCGGCGCGGAGGCGTCGTTCGTGGCGCGCGCGATCGACACCGATCGTGCGCATCTGACGGAGACGCTGCGGGCCGCAGCCGCCCACCGCGGGAGCGCGTTCGTCGAGATCTTCCAGAACTGCAACATCTACAACGACGGCGCCTTCGACTTCGTCCGCGAGGACAAGACGAACCGGATCTACCTGGAGCACGGGAAGCCGATTCGTTTCGGTGAGGAGAATGAGAGGGGCGTGCGGCAGCGGGCGGACGGCAGCGTCGAGCTCGTAGACGTGACGGACGAGTCCGAGCTGCTCGTCCATAACGCACACCATGTCGAGCCGAGTGCCGCGTTTGCCCTCAGTCGATTGACCCAGTCGACGGCAAATGCAACTCCGATCGGGATCTTCCGGGACGTCGAGCGGCCCGTCTACGACGACCTGATGGCCGAGCAGCTCGCGACGGCGAACGCCGCGCAGGAGGGCGACCTGGCGGCGCTCCTTCAGGCCGGCGACACCTGGACGATCTAGGGGCTCACGCTCACGCCGCCGCCGAATCGGTCTGCCAGAGGCCGATGGGATTCCCCTCTGTGTCCGTCCCGGTCGCGAACCAACCCATTCCGGGCACCGGTTGCGGGTCATCTGCCTTCCCGCCCAGCTCTTTCACACGTACGACACCGGCGTTGACGTCGTCGACGTCGAAGTAGACGCGGATCGCACCGGGGTCTCCCGGAAACACGGCTCCGCCCGTGTCTTCGCTGAGCCGGGTCATGTGGTACTCCACCGGGCCTTCCATCGACTCGAACTGCCAGCCGAACAGGTTGCTGTAGAACTCGCGCGCGCGGGTCGTGTCCTTCGCCGGCACCTCGAAGTGGACGGGCTTTCCAGCCATGGGGGCTCCTTCCGGACGCAGGGTCGAGACCCACGATATCCGTCCCACTCGAGCGTCTTGGTTACGAAGTGGTGCTCGCCCGGCGCCGCGGGCGCGTCGCCAGGTACTTCGCCTTCGCCCGTGTAAAGAACTCCGAATCCCGCTCGTGCTCGCCGATGAGCCAGTCCACGAAGGCGTCGCTGTACTGCGGCGAGCCGAACTTCGGCACGTGCACGAACTCCGGTCTCGTTTCCTCGCTGATCGCGTGCACTCGCCGGACGCTGAGGACGTCGAACGCATTGACGACCGCGCCGTCCAGGCGGGCATTCGCCTCTCGGATCACTTCCTTCTGGCGGTACGGATGCGAGCGGTCCGGATCGACCTGGCCGTAGAGGGGCGCGTGCGGATCCGTCGTCAACCGGATCAGTGTCGGGCGGCCTTCGTCGTCGCGCTCAGCCGTCTCGATCACGGCGACCTCAGCGCCGTCTGGCGCGTGCATCACCTGGCGGATGTTCGCGAGCCACTGTGATCGCGTCGCGTCGAGTTGCCGCTTGATGAAGTCGCGCACGTCCGCGCCCGTCGCGGGCTCGCTCTTCGCCCCGTGCCGGAAGTAGAGGCCCCCGCGCACGAAGGCGACGTGCTCGTCTCCGTTGGCGGTGCCATATCGGCCTGTCCGCGTGAACACGAGGGGCGTGTTCGCAACCCCCTCGACGACGACCGCCGTCGCCGGTCGCCTCGCTCGCGTGATGTCGTGCAGCTCGAAGGCCTCGAACTCTGGCTCGGCGTAGCGCGCGAGCTCCTCGTGGAGGCGCTCCTCTTCCACGTCGCCGCTCAAGACCACGACCCCGCCGCCGGAGTTCGCCAGCGCCGCGACGTCTCGGACGAGCTCGACCCAGACTCCAGGCGCCTGCGAGTCGAACCGCTCGACCAATTCGACCCGCTTGGAGCTCCGCTTGGCCTCCGCGGCGCGGTTCAGGAATCTGTTCGGATCCGCCGCCACACTGCAAATCTAAAGAGTGCAGGCCTCACGGGGCCAGCACCTCCCATGCGGTTCATACCCGACCACGTGCGCACTTGGTCAGACCGCGGTGACGGGGGCGTAACAGCCGGTCCGCGGACGACTCGCCTCCCATCTTTACTTCGACGTAACAGAACGCCGCTTCGTTACGCGGCTCGATCGGCCGATTTGACACATCTGGCGGCTACGGCGACGCTGCGCCCGGGTCATGGGGTCCTTTCGGAGAGTCTTGGTCGGCGTGTGCGCCGGTGCGGTCGCGGTTGGCATCCCGACGAAAGACGCCGCGGCAGATGCGCAGGTGTGTGGCCCATCCGGCTACAAGCTCTCCCTCCAGTCGCTCACGGGACCGCCACGCGCGGATCTCATCATCCGCATCAGCGCGAAGACCGGGGGCTGTGAGCTCCCAGCGACGCTGAACGAAGTCCAGGTCGCGGTACTTCGCTTCAAGAGGCTGCCGGGGCGCAAGCGCATGCTCCGCAACGTTCCGGCTCCCGGCGGGATCGCCACGGTCGACATCGGTCGCGTCCAGCGGCTGCGGCTCGTGCGCGCCACCGTCTCATTCGGTCCGCAGGTCGTGCTTGCTGCCAAGGCGAAGACGCTGCTCAAGCCCGACTTGAGTCTCACGCGGGCCTACGCCGGACGCTCAGCCGTGGTCGGTCGTCCGTTCTTCGTCGTCGCAATCGTGCATAACCGAACGAAGGACGTCGGCCTCGGCGCCGTCGTCACCGTCTCCGCCGTCGGCGCCCCGCTCGCGACGAAGACGGTAAAGGTTGGTCCACGCCGCCGCGTCGTGCTGCAGCTCCCGGTCACACTGGCGCAGCTCGGCACGACCGCCTTGACGGTAACCGTCACTCCCTCGAGCCCGATCGAGACGACGGTCAAAAACAACACGCGCGGGCTCGCGGTCGAAACCGCCGAGTTCAGGGTGCAGGAGTCGGCGACGCTGGCGCAGAGCTTCGCCGGCTACGGGGGGCAGTTCAACCATCACGTGTACGCAGCGATCAGCCGCGCGGCCGGCGTCACCGACGAAAACGCGAAGGACATGGAGCAGAAGATGCGCGACCTGCATCCCCAGTTCTCGCGGATCTTCTTCAACAACACGGCGTTCACCGATCCGGACCGAATGCAGTCGTTCGTCCGCACGGCACAGCTCGCCCAGAGCACCGGCACCACGATCAACGTCACCTGGCAAGGCGGGACGTTGAGCGTGGACAACGGAACGATCCCGAAGTTCGCTGCCGTCCTGATCGACCTCGTCCACAACCGCGGGATCACGAACCTGCGCTGGTTGACGCTCCAGAACGAACCGAACCGGACGCGAATCACGATGGCGCAGTACGAAGCTCAGTATCGCGCGCTCGACCCCTACATCCAGAGCATCCGCGGACAGGTGAAGTACATGGGCGGCGATCTCGTCCGTGCGCCCGATGTCGGACCTCCGAATCAGCAGGCGTGGTTCCAGTACATGGCCACAAAAATGTCGGACCTTCTCGATGCCTACTCGATCCACGTCTTCTGGGACTACTTCGACACGCAGAAGCTCGTCGACCGGCTCACCGAGGTGCGCGCGATCGTCAACGCGCTGCCACAGGCGGGTCGCAAGCCGCTCTACGTCTCCGAGTACGGCATCCGCGGCCTGCGGACCTTCAACGGCGTGCCCGCGGGGGACCCGGGCGTCTGGGAGGACGGGACACCGATGGGGCAGACGAACATCAACGCCTTCCAGCACGCCTGGTTCGACGTGCTCGCTGCCGAGCTCGGCTACGTCGGCACGAGCAAATGGGACTCCTACTTCGGCAAGTACGACAACGGCACGCAGGCGTATTACATGATCGGCAGCCCTGCCGAGGGCTGGCCGCTCTACCCGATCTACAACTCCGTGCGGCTGCTGACGTCCTCAGTGGGGGCAGGCTGGAGGACGGTGAACGTCGCATCGGTGCCGAACACGTCGCGGCTTCTCGCAGGCTACGTCGGCAAGGGGGGCGAGCACACTGTCGTCGGCCTCGACACAGCGGGAGCGCAACTGAACACCGTCTCACCCACCGCGATCTCGTACACGATCGGAGGCCTGCCGCCGTCCAAGAGCTTTCAGCTCACGATCTGGAATGCCATCGGCGACGGGCTCGTGGGACAGCCGACGCCGGCCGCGACCGACGCGGCGGGCGTCGTCACGATCTCAGTCCCGCAGCAAGCTGTTTTTGCGTTGAGGAGTTAGCCGACGCCGAAGGTCACATCCGCCGGGGCAACGGCCTGCGAAGGACGAGGTTACCGGGCGGTATCCGCGGGGAGCTCTCTTACCCCGGCCCGCGGCTATAACGGCGGCATGGCCGACTATCCGGATCGTGCACTCGAGGCAGGAACCCCGGCGCCGGACTTCCAGCTCAAGGCGACGCCCGACCAGTGGGTCGGACTCGAAGACTTTCGCAGGAAGGCGCTGATCATGGCCTTCTATCCCGCCGACTGGAGCCCCGTCTGCACCGACCAGATGTCGCTGTACAACGAGGTCCTCCCGATGTTCCACGAGTACGGGGCGGAGATCGTCGGCATCTCGGTCGACAGCGCCTGGTGTCATGCCGCATTCGCCCAGCACCGCAAGCTGCACTTCCCGCTCCTGGCCGACTTCGAGCCGAAGGGCGAGGTTGCCAAGCGATACGGCGCCTACGAGTACGAGGAAGGCGTTGCACGGCGCGCGCTCTTCGTGCTCGACGCCGAGGGTGTCATCCGTTGGAGCTACGTGTCGCCGATGGGCGTGAATCCGGGAGCCGAGGGCATTCTCGCGGCGCTCGAGCAGATGCAGGAGCAACCTGTGGGGGCATCGCGATGAGCGTGCTGATGGCGCCGCCGCGCCTCACGGTGCCGGTCAGCGAACGGGATCATGTCGTTGGCCCTCAGACCGCGCCCGTCACCATCGTCGAGTACGGCGACTACGAGTGCCCGTTCTGCGGCGCGGCGCATCCCGTCGTGAAGGCGCTGCAGAAGGCGCTCGGCGACAACCTTCGCTTCGCTTATCGCCACTTCCCCTTGAGCCAGATCCACCCGCATTCGTTCCAGGCCGCCGAGGCGGCCGAAGCAGCGGGAGCCCAGGACCGCTTCTGGCAGATGCACGACATGATCTTCGAGCATCAGAATCGGCTCGGCACGCAGGACTTGTTGGCCTACGCGAGCGCCGTCGGGGTAGAGCTCGAGCCGTTCGCGGAGGATCTCGCAGAACACCGTCATGCTCCCAGAGTGCGCGAGGATTTCCTCAGCGGCGTTCGCAGCGGCGTCAACGGAACGCCTACCTTCTTCGTCAACGGCGTTCGTCATGACGGCGGTTACGATCTCGAGTCGTTGCTGGGAGCGGTTCGGCAACACATGTGAATTGACCCCTTTCGATCCGCTCCTGGGGTAGTTTGGCGGGAGCGAGACGAAAGGGGGCAACACCATGCCGCAGAACCCACCCGAGGGGTACCCGAGCGTCATGCCGTATCTGCTCTACGAAGACTCGGATGCCGCTGTCGAGTTCCTCGTGATGGCGTTCGGCTTCACAGAGAAACTCCGCATGACGGACGACGACGGTCGTGTCAATCACGCCGAGGTGCAGATGAACGACGGCGTGGTCATGCTGGGCACACCTCCCGGCGAGTACAAGAATCCGGCCAAGCTCGGCGGCAAGACCCAGAGCGTCTATGTCTACGTCGACGACGTCGACACGCACTACGAGCGAGCGAAACAGGCCGGTGCGAAGATCGTGCGCGAGCGCGAGGATCAGTTCTACGGCGACCGTAACTACGGCGTCCAGGATCCGGAGGGGCACGAGTGGTACTTCGGAACCCACGTCCGTGACGTCTCCGCGGAGGAGATGCAGACGGCGGGAGCAGCCAACTAGCTGCGTAGTACAGGAGGTTTGACGGCCGCCGGCGCCCGAGTTGGACGCCGGCGGCCGTTTGCTCGTCAGGTGCCGCTGTTGTCGTGATCGCAGTGCGATGAGTTCGACTGTGAGGTCGTCGTCGTGGCTGTCGTGGTCGCGCCCGACGACTTCGTGGTCGAGTTGCCGCCGCTGGCGGCGATCGCAACTCCCGCTCCGCCGAGTGCCATTGTCGTGACGACGCCGGCGAGCAGGGCAGTGTGCTTGGGTCGGAACACGTGAACCTCCTTTCGGTCGCGGTGCGTTCCAACCATCGAACCTCCGCCGCCTAAGAACAGGCCAAGACGCGATTAAGAAATCGCTGTGACTTCTGCGGGGCGCGTCAGGAGCAGGTACGTCACGACCTCGCGGAACCCGAGGCGGCGGTACACCGATTCGCCGATCGCGCTCGCCTGCAGGTATGCCAGATCGGCTCCGGCCGCTAAGCCCTCGCGGACGGCATGCCAGGTGATGGCTGCGCCGTAACCGCGACCACGGTGCATGGACGGTGTCGCGACGTTGAAGATCCCGACGTTTCCGTCGACGACGTAACTCGCAGCAGTGGTCACGTCGCGCCCCTCGACCCGGCCGAGGTACACCTCGAATCCGGCTAGCCCTGTGACCTCGAGCATGTACAAGGGCGCGAGAAAATCTGCCGGCAGGCCGAACCCTTCTGTGGCGAGGGCGAGTGCCTGAGCGAACCCGTCCGCAGTGTCGACGCGGACGATTTCGAGCTCCGATGCGGCGTCGTCGAGGTCGCCGGCGTTCGCCACCATTCCGGGAATGGGCTCTGCTGCGGTGAGCCCGAGTGCGCGCGCCGCCTCCTCGACGGCAGGTGTATCTCCGCTCCGAGTGAGGACCCCCGCCGCGATTCCCTCCGCCTCGACCTCTGCAAGCGCGTCGCCCAGCGCGACTGCGGCCGAGTCCTCGTCGGCCCAGACGCCGTTGAACGAAGGAATCGGCAGGGTCGGAAACGTCATGAGCACGTAACCGTCTCGCCGCTCGAAGCGAGCCCTCTCCATCACCCCGGCCAGTCGCTCGGCCACCGTGCAGAGTGCGAGGTGCAGCCGCAGGCCCTCGTCCATGCGACGACTTAGTTCGTGGCTTCCGTGGCTGCGACGACGAGCTGCTCGCGCCGGCGCAAGCGCGGCGGCGTGATGAACACCGCAACGGCAGCGCCGATCAGCGCGACGACGGCAGCGATCCCGAAAGCGATCTTGAAACCGTCCACGGATGGGACGTTGTTCGTGCCGGGAATCGTGTGCGCGGCGAGTAGGGCCGCGCCGACCTGACCGCCGACGACGCCTCCGACGGTGCGCATGACGGTGTTCATCCCGGTGGCGACGCCTGTCTCAGTGGGCCGGACCGCTTCCGTGATCAGTGTCGCCATGGCGGCGAACGCGAAGCCCACACCCACGCCGAGCACGGGCATCGCGGCGAGGATGTGCCACGGCCTGTCGTGCCATTCCGTCAGCGAGCCGGCAGAGATGGAGACGAGCAGCATTCCGGAGGCGAGCGGCCACTTGAAACCGACGCGCCGACCGATGAGCCCGGCGAGCGGGCCGGCGAACAGCAGGGCGAACGAGCTCGGCAGCAGGTACAGCCCTGCCTTCGTCGCGCTCGCATCGAAGCCGTAGTCGACGGCGTGCTGCACCGCGGCAGACAGTCCGTGCGGCATCTCGACGAAGTTCGGCACGAGCACGAACGTCCCGAACATCGCGAACCCGGAGATCAGCGCGGTGATGTTCGTGAAGAGGATCTCGCGCCTGGCCAGCATGCGCATGTCGACCATCGGCTCGTCGACACGTAGCTCGGCGCTGCCCCAGGCGACCAGTAGCACGATCGCGGCGGCGGCGAGTCCGAGGGTGCGCCCGGACGTCCAGCCCCAGCTCTCGCCCTCCGTCAGCGCGACGAGCATCGCGATCAGACCTCCGGACATCAACGTCGCGCCCAGATAGTCGACGCGCGAGGGCGTCTTGATCGGCGACTCAGGGATGAAACGGTGCACGAGGACGAGCGCCGCGGCGATCCCGACTGCTCCGACGATGAAGAGCCAGCGCCACGACACGTTGTCCACGATCACGCCGGAGAGCACGATCCCGAAGCCGCCTCCGATCCCGAACACGGCTGAGACGAGCCCGATCGCCACGCCGACCTTTTCGCGAGGGAACTCGTCGCGAATGATCCCGTAGCTGAGAGGAAAGACGGCAGAGCCGGCGCCCTGCAAGGCGCGCCAGGCAATCAGTGACCAGATGTTCCAGGCCGTGGCCGCGCCGATCGAGCCAATGAGGAAGAGCGCCAGCGAGATCACGAGCAGCCGCTCCTTGCCGTATTGGTCGCCGAGCTTGCCGAGGATCGGGGTCGCGACGGAAGCCACGAGCAGGAACACGGTCAGCACCCAGGTCACCCAGGTCGTGGTCGTGTGCAGGTCCCGCTGCAGGGTCGGCAGAGCAGGGATCACCATCGTCTGCTGGAGTGCGAACGCGATCCCGGCCAGCGTGAGGATCGCGAGCGTCACGTTGTGGTGCTGGCGCTCGACTTCCACTGGGCCGCTTCAGCCTACCGACGCGCCTTAGGATCGTCCGGTGACCAGGCTCTACGAAGACGACGCAGAGCTTTACGACATCGCCTTCGACTGGGACATCTCGGATGAGGCGGATTGGCTCGTGGCGAGATTGGAGGCCACCACCGTTCTCGAGCCCGGCTGCGGCAGCGGACGCATGCTCGAAGCGCTTGCCGATCGAGGTTGTCAGGTCGTCGGCATCGACCGCTCGCCGCGGATGGTCGAGCTCGCCGGTCGGCGGCTGGGAACGAGAGGCGAAGTGTTCGAAGCGGACATGACTCATTTTGATCTGGGACGCGCCTTCGACGGCGCGGTGTGTCCGATCAACACGCTCCTCCATCTCACCCCCGCCGAGCTCGGGCGGCATCTCCACCGGATGTCGCTGCATCTCGAGCGCCGCTCGCGCTATCTCGTCCAGGTCGGTCTTCTCGAAGTCGACCATGAGCCGCCTGCCGGTTCTCACTGGGAAGCAAGCCGCGGGGAGATCAGCCTGCGGGTCGAGTGGACCGACGACGAGCTCGACCTCGTCAGTGGCACCTCCCGCCAGCGATCCCGCATCGAGGTCCTGTCAGGGCCTCGCGCCGGCGAGGTCGTCGAGGAGGTGCACGAGATGACTGCTTGGACGCCGGCTACGTGGGCCGAGGCGATCGCGGCGTCCCCGTTCGAGCAGGTCGCCACCTACGACGGTGGCGCAAAGGGGAAGTGGCCTCGAGTAGACGCGACTGCGACCGGCGGCCTCCTCTGGCACGAGCTCACGCTCTAGTCGCTCTTCGTGGCATGCCACGAAAGGCTGGGGTCAGACCCTTGCCGTTCGGGACGTGCCGCCACGAGCCACGCCAGCAAAGGCTGGGGGTCAGACCCTTGCTGTTCGGGACGTGCCTCTATCGACCGAGCCTGCTAGCGGCAGGCGCGCACAACCTGATCCAACGTCACGAGCCGGTCGAAGGCGAGGGCGACGCGGGCACGCACTACCGTCCGCTTCTTGAAGTGCACCTTCGCGCGGAACGGGGAGCGGTAGTCCGTCAGGACGCGCCGCCCGTCGACGAAGAACGACGCGTTCTGAACACCCTGGCCGGCCACGGTGGCCGTGACGACACCGCAGCCTCCCTTCCTTCCCGCCGTGAAGCGCACCGCCGGACGTGCACGACAAGCTGGGCCCGCGCAGGCGACGAGGTTGTGCAGCCGCGCCGCCAACGACGCCTTCAGGGCGTCGTAGGCCGGATTCGCGTGCTGACTCTGCAGCTCGTACGGGTCCTTGCGCAGGTCATAGAGCTCGCGGTCGCCGTTCGCGTACTCCGCGTACTTGTAATGCAGCGTGCGGATTCCGTCGAAGTGACCCGCTCCGGGGGAGTTGTCGAGCAAGAGGTCGCGGCCGATCTCTTTGCCGCGGTCGCGCCAGAACGGGAGCAGAGACACTCCGTCCTCGGTCCGTCCGGCCCTCACGCCCGCCGCGTCGAGGATCGTCTCGGCGTCGTCGACGTTCATGGCCAGCTGGCTGCGGTGGACGCCGCGCGGGAGCGCCGTATTTCCCGTCCAGCGCAGCAACAGAGGCAGATGGATCGACGGCTCGTACCACAGCACCTTGCCGTTCGCGACGCGGTGCTCGCCGTGGAAGAACCCGTTGTCGGAAGTGAAGAGGATGAGCGTGTTGTCGAGCTCGCCGCTCTGGCGCAGCGTCTCGACGATCGACGCGATCGCCTCATCGACCGACAGCAAGGTCTCGCGCCGCTGCTGCCAGTTCTCCTGGATCGCTGCGAT
>DASVEU010000175.1:0-8281 GCA_036380395.1 Gaiellaceae bacterium | reverse complement strand
CTCCCTTCTTTAGGGATCGCCTCAGCGCCCACGGCATGGCGACCGCCGCCGCGAACGCCGAGGAGAAAGAGGGGGGAAACCTCCCGGTTTCCCCTTACGCCCCTTCCACCGCTCATCGACCGGGGACCGGCCGATGAGCATCTTCGTCGCGATCCTGGGCCTCGCGCTTCTGATCCTCGTGCATGAGGCCGGCCACTTCTTCGTTGCGCGCGCCGTTGGTATGAGGCCCCGCCGGTTCTACCTCGGTTTCCCGCCGGCGCTCGTGAAGGTCGTGCGCAACGGCATCGAATACGGAATCGGAGCGATCCCGCTCGGCGGCTACGTGAAGATCCCGGGCATGCACCGTCCGGCTGCGTCCGACCTGGACGTGCAGCTCGCGCCGGCGCTCGCCGAAGACCCGAGCCTCTTCCCGAAGGTCGCGCGCGTCAAGCGCGGGCTCGAGGCGAACGATCTCGACAGCGCCCGAGACGCGCTTCCCGAGCTCGAGCGCGCGGTCGAAGAGGCGACCCTCAGTCCCTCGGCGGGAAAGGCCGCACGACGTTCCGTCGAGGAGGTGCAAGACGGGCTGAGCTCGGACGCCTACTGGCGGCAACGGACGTGGAAGCGCGTCGCCGTCATCTTCGCCGGCCCCGGCGTCAACATCGTCGTCGCAATCGTGCTCGTCGCGCTCGGGTACCTCCTGGGCGTCCCGGGAGATCCCGATCGGACGGTGAAGAACGTCAAGGCCAACACGCCCGCCGCGTCCGTTGGGCTCCACGCGGGCGACACGATCATCGCGGTGAACGGCCGCGAGACGCCGAACTTCGACACTGTCTCTCGGCTGATCCGAGCGTCGAAGGGCAAGCCGATCACAGTCACCGTTTTGCGCAACGGTAAAGCGGTCATGCTCGGCCCGGTCCGGACGAAACAGATCGGCAGTCGCTGGGCACTCGGATTCCAGCCGGGCTGGAAGGAAGTGAGCTACGGCCCCGTCAAGGCGTTGACAAAGAGTCTCAGCATCACCTGGGAGACGACGAAGGCGACGATCACGTTCTTACCCAGACTTGCAACGGGGGCGGGACGAAAGCAGGTCTCGAGCCCGGTCGGGATCGTGGACGTCTCGAGCCAGGCGGTCTCGCTCACGTTCACGCTGTACCTACAGATCCTCGGGCTGATCAGCATCTCACTCGCGATCCTGAACCTCTTGCCGCTGCTGCCACTCGACGGCGGGCACATCCTGTTTTCGATCATCGAGGGCCTCCGCGGTCGAGCAGTCGGGCGCGAGGTCTACGAGCGCGTGTCCGCGATCGGGATCGCCCTCTTCCTTGTGCTCACGTTCATCGGCCTGTCGAACGACATCAACCACCTCGGCGGCGGCTAGCCCTCTCGTCACACACCCGGCACGGTGTCTGACACCAGCCTGCGAAGTCGCGGCACCCAGGACTCGGCTCCATGGGCGGGGTCGGTGAGTTTCGTTACGACTTGGTGACACTTAGGCATGGGTGTCTGACCCCCTGAGGGCCGCTATACACTGGAATCGATGGCCAGCGAGCGCCAGATCTCGGTTGGCGGCGTGAAGATCGGCGGCGGCGCCCCCGTCGTAGTCCAGTCGATGACGCTGACCAAGACGCACGACGTCGAGGCCACGACCGCGCAGATCGCTGCCCTGGCATCGGCAGGCTGCGAGATCGTTCGCGTGGCCGTCCCCAAGACGGAGGACGCAGAGGCACTGGGCCGGATCATCCGGCTCTCGCCGCTCCCGGTCATCGCTGACATCCATTTCAACGCGAGCCTCGCGCTGAAGGCGATCGACGCCGGCGTCGCGGCGGTCCGTATCAATCCCGGCAACATCGGCGGCTCCGACAAAGTCGCGCAGGTCGTGCGCGCCGCGCAGGCCGCGAAGATCCCGATGCGCATCGGCGCGAACTCGGGGTCGCTGCCGAAGCATCTCAACGAGCTCGCGCAGAAGGACCAGGCCGAGGCGCTCGTCGAGGCGGCGCTCGAGGAAGTGCGCTTGCTCGAGAGCCTCGACTTCAGAGAGTTCAAGATCTCGGTGAAGTCGAGCCATGTGCCGACGATGATCCGCGCGTATCGCCAGCTCGCCTCGAAGGTGCCCTACCCGTTGCATCTCGGCGTCACCGAGGCGGGCACGCCTTTCTCGGGCTCGATCAAAAGCGCAGTCGGCATGGGCGCACTGCTCGTCGACGGCGTCGGCGACACGATGCGTGTCTCGCTGACGGCGGATCCCGTGGAAGAGGTGCGCGTCGCGTTCGAGATTCTCAAGTCACTGGGCCTGCGTGAGCGTGGCCCGATCATGATCGCTTGTCCATCGTGCGGCCGCGACAACGTCGGTGTGCAAACCCTCGCGGAGAAAGTGGAGGAGCGGCTGCACGCATACCCGCAGCACTTCGAGGTCGCGGTGCTCGGTTGCGCCGTAAACGGTCCGGGCGAAGCCGGCGACGCGGACTTCGGCATCGCCGGCGGGCGTGACACAGGTTTCGTTTACGCGCACGGACGCGTGCTGAAGAAGGTCTCGTCCGACATCCTCATCGACGAGCTGTTCCACGAGATCGACAAGTGGATCGCCGACGGGATGGAACGTCCCAAGCGTCTGAAGATGGCGAAGCCCGCTGCGCTCGCGATGGCGGAAGCGTCACTGATTCCGCTCTCCGATTAGTCTGCCCGGACAACATGATTGCCCGGGCCTCACAGCTGTATCTTCCGACCCTGCGCGAGCCGCCGGCGGACGCAGAGGCTGCGAGCCACAGGCTGCTGGTGCGCGGCGGGTTCATCCGCCAGGTTGGTGCTGGATTGTGGACGTTTCTACCGCTGGGCTGGCGCGTCCATCAGAAGGTCGTCCAGATCATCCGCGAGGAGATCAACGCAATCGGCGGGCAGGAGATGCTCGAGCCGGTGCTGACGCCGGCCGAACTCTGGGAGACGAGCGGCCGGATTCGAATCCCCATCGTCTTCAAGCTGAAGGACCGCGCGGGGCGAGACTTCGTCCTCCCGTTTTCGCACGAGGAGACCATGACCTTCCACGCGCGCGAGCTGCAGTCGTACAAGCAGCTCCCACAACTCTGGTACCACTTCTCGACGAAGGAGCGTGACGAGCCGCGGCCGCGCGGCGGGCTCTTGCGCGTGCGCGAGTTCATCATGAAGGACTCTTACTCGTTCGACCGCGACGAAGCCGGGCTGGACAAGAGCTTCGACGCGCACAAGGCTGCGTACGAGCGCATCTGGCAGCGCTGCGGGCTCGAGGCGTACTACGTCGAAGCCGAGTCCGGAATCATGGGTGGCCGCGAGTCGTCGGGCTTCATGGCGCCCGCCGCGTCCGGCGAGAACGTCCTCGTCCGCTGCGAGAACGGCGACTACTACGCCGACTACGACGCCGCGCGTGGAATCCCGCGTGCGCCGGAGTTCCCCGAGCCGCTCGAGCAGCCCGAGGAGGTCGAGACGCCGGGCGTTACGACCATCGAGGCGTTGGCCGAGTTCCTCGGCATCGACCCGGCGGCGACGTCGAAGGCGATGCCCGTGATGATCGGCGAGCGCCCGGTGCTCGCGCTCATCCGCGGTGACGACCGGCTGAGCGAGGAGAAGCTCGTCACGACGCTCGGCGAGGCCTATCGGCCGATGACCGGCGAAGAGATCAGGGCGGTCTTCGGCGCCGGCGGCGGCTCGCTTGGGCCGGTCGGGGTGACGATCGACATCGTCGCCGACGAGGCGCTGCGCGAGGGGCAGTTCGTCGGCGGCGCGAATCGCGACGGATGGCACCTGCGCGGCGTGCAGGCCGGGCGCGACTACACCCCGAGCTTCGCCGACATCCGGCAGGCGAACCAAGGCGACGCGTGCGTCGTCTGCGGCGGAAGGCTCATCGAGCAGCCGGCCATCGAGCTCGGGCACATCTTCAAGCTCGGGACCTTCTACTCCGTCCGCTTCGGGGCGACGTTCCTTGACGAGGACGGAGAGGAGAAGCCGCTCGTGATGGGCAGTTACGGAATCGGGCCTGGCCGCACAATGGCGGCGATCGTCGAGCAGCATCACGACGAGAGAGGCATTCAGTGGCCCGCCTCCGTCGCTCCATACGACGTCCATGTTGTCGTCATCCCGGGGATGGAGGAGCATGCGCAGCCGGTGGCGGATGCGCTCTCTACGGCGGGCTTCGACGTTCTCGTCGACGACCGGGATGCGCGAGCGGGGGAGAAGTTCGCGGACGCCGATCTGATCGGCTGCCCGGTGCGCGTGACGGTCGGGCGAAAGGCCGCGGAAGACGGTACGGTGGACATTCGCGAGCGCGCAAAGGGGGAAGACAAGGCGGTGAGCGTGGGTGAGCTCGTCTCTACGGTGCGCGAGAAACTCGGCTGATGGCACGAAAGCGGCGTTTCAGTGAGGACTCGTTCGGCCCGACCATCGAGCGGCTGATGGCGGAGGCGGGACTGACGTACAGGTCACTGGCCGAGAAGACGAGGCTTTCGGCGGGCTATCTCAATCATCTGGTCCACGGCAACCGCCCCGTTCCGTCGGACGATGTGATCAAGACACTCGCGCGAGCCTTGGGCGTCGAAGCCGAGCACTTCCGGGAATACCGGTTGCGTGTGATCACCGACCGGCTCGAGCGCATGCCGGATCTGATCGACAGGCTGTACAAGCGTTACGGCGCGTAGCGGATACGATGACGCCGCCACGGGGCGTGGCGCAGCCTGGTTAGCGCGCTAGTCTGGGGGACTAGAGGTCCCGAGTTCAAATCTCGGCGCCCCGATCTATGAAGAAATACCTGCAAAAACTGCGCTTTTGGCCGAGTGGCGGCAAGCCCGGCCCTGCGGCTGCGATGCCCGAACAGAGCCCAAACCCCCAGCCGACGCCCGAACAGAACGCCGAACAGCTTCGCCGCGAGGCCCTTCTCAAAGACGACCGCAAGGTTGACGAAAGGGACGACTCACCGCGTCCCGACTACGACCCCTGACGGCTTCTGCGCGTCGTACTTGTCGAGAGCTGTGCGCCACCTGTCGGCGTGGCCCTTCAACAGATGCGCGTACGTCTTCTCGATCTGCTCGGTTGACGGTCCCGCGATCTTTGCGATGTCGAACGTGCTTACCTCGCTCGAGGCGCGACCGGTGGCAAGGCCGCTCCTCACAGCCCTGGCACCTATTCTGGGAGCGACACTGACGGGTGGTGGGACGCGTGGAACGGCAGCAACACCGACACCCCCAGGCGGGGGGACGATTCCCGCGCCGTCGTCGTGGACGACACCGGGCTACCTGACGAACCTGCCGGCGACACCGTCTTTGGGTCCGCCGGGGCCGACGCTCACCGCGAACCCGCAGGCAGGGCAGGCCGCTTTGTTGGCTGCGCTCGTCGGTAGGGGCCTGAGGTTCAACCCGAGTGTCGGCGGCTCGAACTACGTCAAGGCGTACTAGAACGACGGAGCGCGCCGAAGGGCGCCACGTCGACATGAAGATCGCGATCTAAGCCGCTTGGCTTGCTGCTCGCGGATCGCAGTCAGTTGAAGACGCAGGTGCCGTCGGAGAACGCGAACGGTATTACGACCACGTCACCGATCTTCAGGGTGCGTACGTCGGCGCCGACGGCCTCGACGACACCAATCGCCTCGTGGCACGACCGCGTCGGTCGGCTCGATCACGGCGGGATCGGGAACGTTCTCGACGTGAACGTCACCGGCGCCGTACATGACGGTTGCCCGCATCGTCACCTACCTCGTGCTTCAGCCGTGAACCAAACCTTCTTCTCAGTCATGTGTTTCGTCCTTTCGTTCAATCCACATCTCGCCGGTTGCCGTTCTCGTCGACCTCCTGCTCACACCCTCTCACGACCGGTTCGTTACCCCGCGGTGGGCGGCGGTGGGTGGCCCGTGGCGGTTTCGTTACTGCCGAGCGCGATCGTGGGGTCGTCAGGGCAGATGGAACCGAGGAAAGGGAGCGGAGGACATGAAGAAGTGGAAGCGATATCGGTCTCTCCGACGGCTGGTCGTGGCGTTCGCGGCCGTGGCCGTTGCGGTCCCCATCGCGCAGGCGAAAGCGCAGGCGGCCCAGAACGACCCAGGTTCCACAAAACCAGCGACGGCGCAGACCGCGAAGCGCGTCTACGGAATCTCCGTCGACTCGTACCGGCGGCTGCCGGCCGAGGACCAGGAAGCGCTTCGACCTCCGCGCAGCGCCGCCATTGGAAGCCACTCTCCCTCGAGCGCGGTCGGAGGCTACTCTCCGCCGGCACCCGCCAAGACCCGCCTCGTCGTCACTTCGACGCCGGTCGCGTATGACACGTCCGACACGTTCAGCTGGGGCGGCGCGGGCATCTGGGTCGCGAGCGGCCTCGTGCTGATGTCGTTCGCCGCACTGGCCGTCCTGTTGGTTCCCCGGAGCCGCATGGGCCAGCCGGCGGTCTGAACCGTCCAGTCCGTGACTTCCACGCAATCAAGCTAGGGAGCGTGTCAGAGGTGTCGAGGGAGCTCGCGCGACGGTCGCAGTACGAGCTTGCCCCCGACGATCTCGACTTGTAGGTATGGCGTTTCGCGCGTCTAGAAGAGCGCGCGGACGCTGTCGAGCAAGCGGCCGATGTCGTCCGAGAACAACCCGAGGACGATGATGATCCCCGGAGTGATGACGGCGAGGACCACCGCGTACTCCGCCATCGTCTGAGCGGTCTCGCGTCGGCAGCGGGAAAGAATGCGGTCGAACCAACCAGGGCGCGGCATATCCGTGGCATCGGCGCGGGCCCCGTCCCACCTTATGCCCCGTCCTGGGGATTCGGGTATCCGGCCTGATTGAGAAGCTATGCGGGATGCGGCGTCTCCTCCTGGCCTTGGTGCTTCTCCTGGCCATGCCGGCATCCGCTGGCGCCACCCAGGCGCTGCCTCGGAGCGCGATCTTCTTCTACCCCTGGTACTCCACTCCGCCCCAAGACGGCCAGTACGTCCACTGGACGCAGGGCGGGCACACCCCGCCTTTTGACATCGGGTCGGCCTTCTTTCCGATGCGCGGCACCTACTCGAGCGGCGATGCGCGCGTGCTTGCGGCTCAGATGAGGGACATCGCGGCAGCCGGCGTCGATGAGGTCGTCAGCTCGTGGTGGGGGAGGGGGTCGCCAGAAGACGGACGCCTGCAGGCGGTGTTGCGCGCGGCCAAGCGGCGCGGCCTTCAAGTGGCTGTACAGCTCGAGCCGTACGAGGGCCGGACGGTGGAGTCGATCGCTTCCGATCTCGTGTACCTGCGGGGCCTCGGCCTACGCGACGTCTACGTCTACAACGCCAAGGACTTCACCGTCGAAGACTGGCGCCGAGTGACACTCCAGCCAACGGGACTGCGCCTGTTCGCCCAGACGAATCACGTCGGCTTCGCGGCCCGCGCAGGCTTCATGGGCTTCTACACCTACGACATCCTTCTCTACGACGCAGCGAAGTTCGACCGCTTCTGCACGCAGGCGCGCGCCCTCGGCATTCTCTGCGCACCCTCGGTGGGTCCGGGCTACGACGCCGGCGAGGCGACCGGAGACTTCCGTGTGAAACCGAGGCTCGACGGCGCAACGTACGACTCGATGTGGGGCGCCGCGCTGCGCGCCGGCGCGGACATGGTGACGATCACGTCCTACAACGAGTGGAGCGAAGGGACGCAGATCGAGCCCGCAGGCCACGGTGGCCGGTACGAGAGCTACGACGGAACGTATGGGCTGCACGGTCGGGCCGCGCAACGCGCCTACATCATGCGCACGGCGTACTGGACGTCACGCTTTCAATAAGACGTCGGCGCCGCACCCGCTGACGAGTGCGTCGAAGACGTCCTCGACACCGCGCAACGATGGGTGCGAGAGATCGACTTCGACGTCGCCCCACTCCTCGAGGCCGAGTGAGCCCGCACCTTCGTCGGCGCCGAAGCAGAGCAGCGTCTCGGTGGAGACGACGTTGCGACGCCCCGTCTGACGTCGGGCGATGCCCTCGAGCTCGCGCAGCTCCTCGAATGGGTCGACGCGAACATTGGAGTCGGAGCCGATGCAGATCCCGATCCCGCGAGCGCAGACGCGCTCGACCGGCAGAAAGCCGTCACCCAGATTCGCCTCGGTTGTTGGACAGGCACAGATGCGCGCACCGGCGCGGGCAACCAGATCGAACTCGACGCCGTCGGCGTGGGTTGCATGGACGACCGTCGTCCGCTCGGTGAGGCAGCCGGTGTGATCCAAGAGCTCGATCGGCCGGATCCCATGCTCGGCGAGGCACTCCTCGATCTCGCGCGGCTGTTCGTCCGCGTGCACGTGCAGCGGCAGACGTTCAGCGGCCGCGTAGCGCCCGATC
>DASVEU010000174.1:0-13298 GCA_036380395.1 Gaiellaceae bacterium | reverse complement strand
TCTCGGCCACGGGCGTATCCTTTCCACACTCATGGCGACCCGCGCCGTTCCGGCGACCTTGCAGCAGCTTCCAAACGCGCTGACCATCGCGCGGCTGGCTCTGATCCCGGTCTTCGTCGCACTCATGGTCAGCGCGGACGGCGGGCACAGCTGGCCGGCCGGGATCGTCTTCGGCGTTGCCGGCGTCACCGACCAGATCGACGGCTTCCTCGCGCGGCGATGGCACGTGGAATCCGACTTCGGGCGCATCTTCGACCCGCTGGCCGACCGGCTGATGATCGACGCGGCGGTGATCCTCCTCGTCGTTCAGGACCACATGCCGTGGGCCGGCCTGGTCGTGATCCTCGGGCGTGACCTCCTGCTCCTCGCCGGCTACAAGACGATCGCGCCCCAGGGCTATGAGGTGAACGTGAACTTCCTCGGCAAGGCGGCGACCTGGCTCCTCTATCTCGGGATCGGATGCCTGATCGTCACGCACCGTTCGACCGAGTGGCCCTACTGGATCTTCTGGACGGGTCTCGTCCTCGCGGTCTGCGCAGGCGTGGTGTACGGGGTCGCGGCCTGGAGAGAGAGAAAGCAATGAAGGCGGTCGTGATGGCGGGTGGCGAGGGCAACCGCCTGCGCCCCCTCACGTCCAATCAGCCGAAGCCGATGGTGCCGGTCGTCGGCAAGCCGTGCATGGAGCACATTCTCGAACTGCTGCGCGAGCACGGAATGGACGACGTGATCGTCACGGTCGCCTTCCTGCCGCAGGCGATTCGCAGTTACTTCGGCGAAGGGGAGACGCTGGGAATGCAGATCGGTTACTCGGTCGAGGAGTCGCCACTCGGTACGGCCGGCTCGGTCCGCCTGACCGCGAAGCAGCTCGACGAGACTTTCCTCGTGATCTCGGGCGACGCCCTTTGCGACGTGGACCTGAGCACGCTCGTCGCCTTTCACAAGGAAAGAGGCGCGGCGGTAACGATCGGGCTGAAATCAGTCGAGAACCCGCTCGAGTTCGGCATCGTCGTCACGGACGAGGAAGGACGGGTGGAACGCTTTCTCGAGAAGCCGTCCTGGGGCCAGGTCTTCTCGGACACGATCAATACGGGCATCTACGTGATGGAGCCCGAAGTGCTCAAGCACGTGCCGGCCGACAGACCGTACGACTTCTCGAAAGAGCTCTTTCCGTATCTGCTGGAGATGGGCCGCCCGATCTACGGGCACGTCATGGACGGCTACTGGCAGGACATCGGGAATCTCGACCAGTTCCGGCAGGCGAACTTCGACGCCCTCGAGGAGAACGTGCGCCTCAACATTCCGGGCATCCGCATTCGCGGCAACGTCTGGCTCGGCGAGGGGGTCGAGATCCCCGACCTCGAGCAGATCGAAGGGCCGGCGTACATCGGCAACTACTGCCGCATTGCTCCCGGCGCGACGGTCGGCGCGCACTCGGTCCTCTCCAACAGCGTCACGCTGCGCGAGCGAACACGGACGACTCGTTCCGTCATCGACGCGTCGACGCACATCGGTCGCAGCTCGTTGATCGAAGGCGCCGTGATCGGCCGCTCTTGCGACATCCGTGCGCATGTCCGGATCCACGAGGGAGTCGCCATAGGCGACGAGGTGACGATCGGCTCGGAGACGGTGATCATGCCGGGCGTTCGGATCTACCCGTACAAGGAGGTCGAGTCCGGCTCGCACATCACCGAGAGCCTGATCTGGGAATCCCGCGCGTCGACGCGGCTCTTCGGCAGGGACGGCGTCGCAGGCCTTGTCAACGTCGACCTCACTGCCGAGGTCGCCGTGCGCATCGCGGCCGCACTCGGGACGGCGCTGAAGCGCGGCGCGCGCGTTGCCGCCAGCCGCGAGTCCGCGCCCGCGTGCCGCATGATCAAGCGGGCGATGATCACCGGCTTCACGTCCACGGGGCTGGACGTCGCCGATCTACGCGTTCTGCCCGCGGCGGTCGCGCGCCACCTCCTCAAGAGCGAGGGCTACGAGGCGGGCTTCCACGTCGGGACGAGCCAGTCGGACCCCGAGGTGGTGCAGATCAAGTTCTTCGAGCAGCCGGGCATCCAACTCTCGGCGGCGATGCAGAAGGAGATCGAGAAGAACTTCACGCGCGGGGAATTGCGCCGCGCGAGCTTCGGCGACATCGGCACGATCAGCTATCCCGCACGCGTACGCGAGTCGTACGCGCAGGATCTGCTCGACGGTCTCGACGTGGAAGCGATCCGTGCGCGCGGCTTTCGCCTCGTCGTCGACTACGGCTTCTCGGCCGCGTCATACGTGCTGCCGTTGCTCCTCGGACCGCTCGGGGTCGAGGCTGTCTCCGCGCACGGCTTCACGACGGACCGGTCCGACACCGGCGCGGCTCTGCTGCGAGAGGCGATCGGGCAGGTAAAGCAGCTCGTCCCCGCGGTCGGCGCCGATCTCGGCGTGGTCCTCGACCGTGCGGCCGAGCGCCTCTATCTGGTCGACGAGCGCGGCCGCGAGGTTCCGGTCGAGCAGAGCCTGCTCCTCTTCCTGCGGCTGATCGGAAGCAACGGCCGGCGGGGAAAGCTCGCGTTCCCGATCACTGTCACGAGCCAGGTGGATCGGCTGTTGGAGGGGAGCGGTCTCGAGGTCGTGCGCACGCCCGCGTCGCTCGGCGACCTCACGAAGGCGGCCGCCGAAGACGGAGTCATCTTCGCCGGGGCGGTGGGTGGCGGTTACGTCTTTCCGGAGTTCCTGCCTGCGTATGACGCGACCGCCAGCCTCTGCAAGCTGCTCGAGCTCCTCGCGCCTGTGCGGAGGCCTCTGTCGGAGCTCGTCGCCGATCTGCCTGCTTCGACCCTGGTCCACCGGCAGCTTCCGTGTCCCTGGGCCCTCAAGGGCGTCGTGATGCGGGTGTTGACCGAGCGCCTGCGTGACCGCGAGCTCGATCTGACGGACGGCATCAAGGTCTTCGACGAGCGCGGCTGGGCCCAGATCCTTCCCGACCCGGACGAGCCGCTCATGCACATCTATGCCGAGGGGCGAACCGAGGAGGACTCGAAGGTCCTCGAGACCGAGTTTCGGTCGATGGTCGAGGAGATCATGCAGACGGAGGGCGCGGCAACTACGACTTAGGCGGACTGGGCAGGCAGTGGGTAAACTCTCAAGCTGAGGTTGACCCTTTGCAGGTTCGCTGCTTTACTGCTGACGAGCCCTCGACCAGGAAAGGCGGCCCGTGGAACCTCTGCCCGATCTCGCAACGCTGTCCGACGCCGATCTCAAAAAGCTCATCGCCGATCTGATGCAGGAGGAGAATCAGGTCTCCTACCAGCGGCGGCTGCTGCACGGGAAGATCGACATCCTTCGTGCGGAGCTCGTTGCGCGGCTGCAGAAGACGGGAGGGGCGAGCGTCCTCGACCAGGTGGACGTCGATCACCTGACCGAGATCCTGACCTCGAGAGCCGCTCCGCCCACCTAGGGGCCCAGTGAGCCACATCTACTGCCAGGAATGCGGCTTCCAGAATCCGGAAGCTGCGAACTACTGCGCGCGCTGCGGCGCTCTGCTCGTCAAGGACGAGGGCGGCACGGAGTCGACGCAGACGTTCACGCCGGACGAGGGCGAGGACACGTCCGCCGAAGTGCTCGAGGACCTCGGGATCACTGGTCCCGCGCTGGTCGTCCGCTCGGGTGGCGGCAGGGCGGGGGAGACGTTCCACCCGGAAGGCGAGACGTCGATCGGCCGTTCACCGGACTGCGGGATCTTCCTCGACGACGTCACGGTCTCGCGCAAGCACGCCGTGATCGTGGCCCGCGACGGCGGCTTCGTCGTGGAGGACCAGGGCAGCCTCAACGGCACGTTCGTGAACCGGAAGCGTGTCGAGTCCGCACAGCTCGAGGACGGCGACGAGCTGCAGATCGGCAAATATCGACTGACCTTTCTCAACAGGTGACGGCAACCGCCTCGAGACCGCGTCTACTGACCATCGGGACCGTCTGCGGGATGCTCAAGGACGAGTTCCCGGACATCTCGATCTCGAAGATTCGCTACCTCGAGGACCAGGGGCTGCTCGCGCCGCGGCGGACGGAGGGCGGGTATCGCCTCTTCAGCGAGGACGACGTCGAGCGCCTCGAGACGATCCTGCGCCTGCAGCGCGACGAGTTCCTGCCGCTGCGCGTGATCCGCCAGGAGCTTGCCTCTTCCGGCGCGCGTGACCGCAAACGGCGGCGCAGCGGGTTGACGGAGCAGGAGCACGAGCTCGAACTCGACGAGCTATGTGAGCGCGCCGGGATCGACGCAAGGCTCGCGCGCGAGCTCGAGGAGTTCGGATTGCTGACACCGCGCACCGAGTCCGGCGAGAAGCGCTACCGCGAGCTGGACGCCGAGATCGCCCTCGCCTGCGGTCGACTGGCGCAGTTCGGAATCGCTCCTCGGCATCTCCGGGGATTCCGCACGGCGGCCGATCGCGAGGCAGCGCTCATCGAGCAGGTCGTCGGCCCGGCCCTTCGTGCCCGCAATCCAGAGCGGCGGCAGGCCGGTCTGGAGGACCTCGAATCCCTCGGCGAGCTCGCGCAAGGCCTCGGCCAGTTGCTCTTCTGGCGCGCGCTGCGCAGGCTTGCGTCAACATAACCCGGTGAATCTCGCAGAGAAGGTCCGGGAGGTCCCCGACTGGCCGCAGCCCGGTGTCGGTTTCAAGGATGTCACGCCGCTGCTCGCGGATCCCGAGGCGCTCGCCTATTCGATCTCGCAGCTCGCGGAGTGGGGCGCGGAGAAGAAGCCCGACCTGATCGTCGGCGCCGAGGCACGTGGGTTCATCCTCGGAGCCGCGATCGCCAAGGAGATCGGCTGCGGGTTCGTGCCCGCGCGGCGGCCGGGCAAGCTCCCGCCCGAGACGATCAGCGCCACATACGCGCTCGAGTACGGACAGAACGCCCTCGAGCTGCATCCGGACATGGTTCCGCACGGGGCGCGCGTCCTGATCCACGACGACGTGCTCGCTACGGGGGGTACCGTCGAGGCGATCGCGGAGCAGCTGGTGGAACGCCTGGGCGGCGTCGTCGTCGGGTGCTGCTTCATCATCGAGCTGGGGTTCCTGAAAGGCCGCGAGCGCCTGTCCAAGTACGACCTGCATGCCCTGATCGAGTACTAGTTGTTACCAGGGTTCAGGTTTGACATCCGGCCTGCCGATTAGAAAGGCACCATGTACGACGCGCTGACGGGGCGCTTCACCTTCCCGTGCCCCGCACGGGGAGAGGCGCACGTCAACCTTTCGGCCTTCCGTCAGCTCGTGCGCCTGCCCGGCGCTGCTCATCCCTCGGTCTTCCACGTGCTCTTCGCCTGTGCATGCGGGGAGGAGCACGACGGGCTCGTCACCCACGACGACCTGGACTGGGGACCGCTCGGCCTGCAGAGCGGCGAGTTCTACAACGTCATGACCGCACAGCTCGATCGCGTTGTCACCGAGCTCTCCGACGTCGCGGCGCGCAGGATCGAGGCGGGGGAATGGCCGTGGAGCTTCTTCTGTTACCCGGAGGATCGGCCGCGGCCCGTCTTTCCGTCCTCGTTCTTCCTGCTTGCGCCGGGGGACGGCTCCCTCGGGCTCGCCGTGCGCTGCCCTGCCTGCCAGCGCACGTCGGTGAACCTCGTGTCCCATGAGCACGTCGACCTGCCCTTCCACAACGACCCCAAGGTGGGAGTGGTCGAGCATGTCTTCAACGATGATGTCGCCGGCGCTCTGGAGGAATTCCGCGCCGAGCTCTACTCCGCCTCGTTCGATACTCGCCGCCTGGCGCTCTAGCCAAGGCGTCGACTCGGCGACGCCGCATGGAGGCCGGATCCTGTGGCGACGGCTTGTACTCGCGCATTCTCGGGTTTACGGATTCGTCTTCAGCGGGGCCGGGTATCACCGAGGCACCGACTAGCGAGGTGATCGAATGTACGGACTCACACGTGCGACGACGACACTGGTGTTCTCGGCTGCCGCCGGTCTGCTGATCTGGCTCGCAACGCAGATCAGCAACGACCATGTCGGGGGCTACTGGGCTCGAGTCGGGCTCGTTGCCGGCGCGGGTCTCCTGATGGCAGTGTCCCAACTGGTTGGAGGCTGGACGAAGTGGGGCTGGCCGCGGCTCTCGATCCCGGTCCTCGTCACCGCGTTCATTCCGGTGGCGATCGTGTCGTTGTGGATCATCCTGGCCGGCGAGCCGGGCAGCGGTTGGTTCCACAACCACGTGATGGCCTGGAGCCGGGACATCCACGTCAGCGGTCTCGTGACGGACTTCCTGTACTACATCCCGGTGGTGGCGTTCGGGACGGGGCTCGTCTTCGGGTTCTCGTTCGACACGACCGGTCCGGTTGTACGTGGCCGCGACGTGGCCGTCGACCGCGACCGCAAGGTCGCACCGGTCAACGGGCGGGCGGCCGACGAGCCGGTGTCCGCCGAGCGAGAGGCTACGACGACGTCGACCGATCCTGTGACGGACCGCGAGACGGTCAGATAACTCGGTTGAGGCCGCCCCTCGGCAAGCCCGGGGGGCGGCTTTAGCCTTGGCTCAGGGATGAGCCGTCGGCTGTCCGGCGCCGATAACCGGAAAGCCATGACGTACGACTCGCTACCGCAGGGCGAGAGAGGCTACGAGCTGCTCCGCGCTGCCCTGACCGAGGTCGAGGACTCCCGACCTCCCGCCTTCCGCCGTCTGGAGCAGGCGGTCGGAGGGGAGCTCGCTCGGATGCTGGTGGGCGCGCTCAGGCCACGCCGCCCGCGCGTAATCCTCGTCTAGGGCTAGGGCTCTTCGCTCTCGCCGTTGACGCGGACGAAGAGGAAGATCGCGCCGAAAGCGATCAGTCCCAGCACTGTCGACGTGCCCTTGTCGACCCCGACCGCGAGGATGAGGAAGCCCCACAGGTAGAGGCTCAGGAGGAGCGCCCAGACGAAAGCCTTGACGCCTGGTTCGATAGCTGGGAGTCGCAGGTGCACCGCAGGCACCCTAAAGAAACGGCCGCATGAGCGAAGCTCATACGGCCTCCAGTGCGGCGGCGCCGAGTCGACGCCTTTGGACCAAAAAAATTCGCCGAGCCAGTTTCACTTTCGTCCACCGCTTCCGCTGACTTTCGCCTTCCGGCTACTGCCTTCGGACTCGGTTTCGACCTACTCGCGCTCTGTGCTCGGCGCAATGGGCAATCTAACGTGTCAAGCAAATGATGCAAGGGGTCGAAAAAGGTCGTGGCCGCAATTTGCGAAGTTTTCCTTTTCCAACATTTCCACAGCCAATCTTCCAACGTGTTGATACCTGTGTGGAAAGGATCGGCGCCGACCGGAAGATTCTCGAAGTGACGCCGCACATGCGTCGGTCGAACGCACGCCGACACTAACGCATCCGACATAATCTTGCCCGTGAGCCGCCGGCAGATCGCATTCACGGCCGCCGCGGGCTCTGCGTTTCTTCTCGCCGTCGTGCTCGCCGCATTGCGCGTAGGGGAGACGCCCGGGAAGCTCTCCGACTGGCAGGCCCTGGTCCTCGGCATCGTCCAGGGTGCGACCGAACTGCTGCCGGTCTCGTCCTCGGGACACCTCATCCTCGTCCCGTGGGCGGCCGGCTGGCACTACCTCCAGGACCATCCGGACTTCAACAAGACCTTCGACGTAGCGCTTCACCTGGGGACGTTGATCGCGGTGATCCTCTACTTCTGGCGCGATGTCGTGCGCATTGCCGTCGCCTGGTGGCAGAGCCTCAAGCGGCGGCGAATCGAGACATCGGACGAGCGAATCGCCTGGTACATCGTCGTCGCGACCGTCCCGGCTGCCATCGCCGGGGCGGCGGGGGAGAGCTTCATCGAGAAGAAGCTCGGTGACCCCTGGCAGATCGCGATCCTGCTCGCGGTCTTCGCGATCATCCTCTGGCTTGCCGACCGCGTTCCGCCGCGGCGCGCGATCGAGGGCATCGGCTGGCGCGGAGCGTTCGGCATCGGCCTGGCGCAGTGTCTCGCGCTGATGCCCGGGACGTCGAGGTCCGGCGTCACGATCACCGCCGGGCGTTTCCTGAAGCTGAACCGAGACGATGCGGCTCGCCTGTCGTTCTATCTCCTGATCCCGATCGTCTTCGGCGCGGCCGTCTTGAAAGGCGTAAAGGTGGCCAAGGACGGCCTGCCGCCCGGATCGGCCGGGCCGTTCGTCGTCGGCATGATCGCGGCGGCGGTGGTCGGGCTCGTCGCGATCTGGGGCCTCCTCGGCTACGTGCGCCGGCATACGTACACCGTTTTCGTTCTCTACCGGCTGGCGCTCTCGGCGGCCATCCTGATCACGATCGGCGCCGGCTGGCGCAGCAAGAACTTCTAGGAAACGCCGACCGTCACGCCCGGGAGGAACCCGAAGGGGATTCCGGTCGCCGGTTCGACGTACACCGCCCGGTAGAGGGCGCCTGGAGTCGGGTCGAGGCCGTCGGCCCGGAAGGAGCCGTCGGCGGCAACCGGGCTCGCCGCGACCAGCTCGCGCGGAGAGTGGGGCAGCTCCCGGTAGATCTCGACGCTCCCGCCGGCCGCACCGGCGACATTGCCGCTGACCTGACCGGTCTCGGTGACCGCGCCCATGCTGATCTGGATGGAAGGGAGCGAAGGCGCCGGCGCGCGAAACCACTCGAGCGCGCCCTCACGGGAGAGCAGGAGCTGCCTGGCGCCGCCGGGCGCGATCACGTACCCCTCGAGCCGTCCGTCGAGCTGCCACGTCGCGTCACCGGGCCCTTGCACCACGACCCCCGCATAGACCGGCGAATCCTCTGCGAGGCTCACCCAGTCGTAGGCGGCGACCTCGGGCGCGGTCTCGCCCTGCGCGATCGAGACGAAGATCCCGTGCGTCAGCGTCCACGTCGTCTGCGTCTCCGAGCTGGACGTCAGGAGGACCACGAGCTGGTCGGGATACACCTGCGTCCACGCCGACCAGAGGGTGGAGGGGAGGAAGACGGCGCCCACGCGGCCCTGAGGCGTCCCGTCCCGGCTCGCGAAGAGGTACTGGCCCTCCCAGCCGCCGCCGGCCTTCGGGGCCCAGTCGATGGCTGCGGAGGTGTAGGTCTCGACGACGTGGAGGCGCCCGTTCACGAGCACGGGCGCGGCCCCGGGCGGGAGGTCGCTCGTCGGAAAGCCCTTCTTCGTGATCGCGCGCATGCGAGGCCGAACCCCTTCGCCGAACGTCACTAATCGGAGAAAGCTCTTCCCGGAAGCACGCTGAACCGCGTACGCGATCGCGGGACGCTCGCGGGCGTCGAGGGTCAAGCCGGCAGGCCCGAGGCTGCTCCCGGAGGCGGGCCGCACGATCGACGTGATCCGGCTGCCGCGGGCGAGGGAGAGCCAGCGACCCCGCAGATCCTCGGCGAGCACGCTTACGTACCGGTGCGGACGCTCGCTGACCCTGATCCCGGCGAGCGTCACATTCGCTCCAGGAAGGCGCCCGAGCCGAGCCGACCGCCAACGACCCTGTTTGGTCCGCAGCGTCATAAACAGATTCCGGCCCACCGTGTATGCCACGTACGGCGTCCCGTCCGCTGCGACTGCGAGCAGGCCGTGGTCGGCCTGGCTCGTCACGAGCTCTGCCTGGGCAGGAGAGGCGATCGCGAGGGCCGCCAGCAGCCCGATCAACCCCAACTTGACATAACGCAGCTTTCCGTGCATCAGGATCGAGGCTAGATGAGCCGGCCCAGCTCGAGGCCGAGCCGGCTCCTGGAACGAGAATCCGAGGCGCTCTTAGCCGCCGAGGCAGGCGCCGAGGTAATCGATGCCTTTGCCGTCGCAGGCGTGTTCCGGCTTCATGCTTCCCGGACCGCCGACTTCTTCTTTGGCAGTGCTGTTTCCGAGTGTGTGCACCTCGACCGCCGGTGAACCGGGACCGAGAACATCAGGTGCGATCGTCACGAAACCGCCGATCCCCTGGCCGGGGCCGGTCTGTTCGAACACGGGGCCGGTCGCTGTAAAAGCCGTGATCGTGTAGTTGACGCCCGCACCCTCGGGCTTATTCGGGTTGAAGCAGTCGTGCGCAAACGCAGGCGCCGCGGTGAGCAGCAACATCGCTCCAGCAGCAAGACCCGCAAAGAGCCTTCGCATCACTTTCATTCTCCCCAGATAGACGACAGTTACCGGCCCAATCCTTTCACAGCTACGGTGGGCTCACGGCTGAACCTCATGGCAGAGATCCGCCCTGGGCCGCCTGTTCGCGCGGAAAGGCGCCCAGAGGGTTGACTGAACCCGTCGGGCCGTGAGAGCGTGCGTGTTTGGGACTGCGGGGCCAGAGGCAACAATCACCCAGGGAGATGACCGTCGAGATCGAGTCGATCCTCCAGCACGAGGACATCCAAGGTTTGCTGGAGAACGCGGAAGGCACGGGCTCGGTCAAGCAGCCCGAGCTTGCTGAGCTGATCGAAGCTCATCAGCTCGACCTGCTCGAGACCGACGCGCTCTTCAACGAGCTCGAGCGGCGGGGGATCGAAGTCGTCGTCGAGGAGCCGGAGAAGGAGAAAGAGCCGCCCCCTCCCCCGCTCCAGACCTCGTACGAGACGACGACCGATGCGTTGCAACTCTTCCTGCGCGAGGCCGGCCGCCATCCGCTGCTGACCGCGCCCCAGGAGGTCGAGCTCGCGAAGCGTATCGAACGCGGAGACATGGCCGCGAAGTCCCACATGATTCAGTCGAACCTCCGGCTCGTCGTGTCGATCGCGAAGAACTACCGCAACCAGGGGCTCCCCTTCCTCGATCTGATCCAGGAAGGAACGCTCGGCCTCATCCGCGCGGTCGAGAAGTTCGACTGGCGCCGTGGCTACAAGTTCTCGACCTACGCGACCTGGTGGATCCGGCAAGCGGTTGCGCGTGCGCTTGCCGACAAGGCGCGGACGATCCGCATGCCCGTGCACATCGTCGAGCGCCTGCAGAAGATGAACCGCGCGGAGCGGACGCTCTGGACGCAGCTCGGCCGCGAGCCGACACTCGAGGAGATTGCCGAGGAGGCGAGCCTGCCGATTCAGCAGGCCCACGAGGTCAAGGCTGCAGCACGTGCCTCCGCATCTCTGGACCAGCCGGTCGGCGAGGCCGAGGACGCTGTCTTCGGCGACTTCGTCGCCGGCGACGACCCGCTTCCCGAGGAAGAGGTCGAGGTCTCGCTTCGCTCTCAGGCGCTGACCGCTGCGCTGCTGTCGCTGCAGGAGCGCGAGCGCCAGGTGCTCGTCCTGCGCTACGGCCTCGACGACTCCGAGCCGAAGACGCTAGAGGAAATCGGCCGGCGTCTGGGTCTCACCCGCGAGCGAGTGAGGCAGATCGAGCTCGAGTCGCTCAGGCGCCTGTCGACGCTGCGCGAGATGCAGTCCGTGACGGCATAAGACCGAGCGCGGACCCGTCGAACAAAGAGAGCGCGCCTTCTCCCAGGCGTTTCGCAGCGCGCTCATACGCCTCGTCGAGCTGCGCCGGGCGTGTCGTACGGTGTCCGTCCGAGGCGACGAGCCTGCCGAGGCCACGTTCGAGCAGCGACCAGCCCAGCCCCTCGGGCTCAGGCCCGTGGCGGCCGGTCAGCGACGTCGCGTTCACCTGCAACATCCAGCCGCGTGCAGCGAGATCGTCCGCGATGGACGGGGCCTCCAGCACGGCCTCCGTCCGCTCGGGATGCGCGATCACGGGCCGCAGGCCCGCGGCTTCCACGTGCTCCGCGAGTGCATAGAGCTGATCGGGCGGACCGGAGAACGGCACCTCCATCAAGACACAGTCGGTCCCTTCGAGGAGGTAGCGGTGCGGGTCCTCCTCCAGGAGCGGTGGTGCCGGCGTCAACTCGAACCCGAGCCTGAGCTCGAGCCCCGCGTGCGGACGCATGCGCTCGAAGGCCTCGCGGATCTCCGCCTCGCGCTCGTCGCTCAGGGTGAAGTACGGCCAGACGTGCGGCGTCGCGAAGAGGATCGCCGTGCCGTGTCGCGCAGCGCTCCTGCACAAGGCGAGTCCGTCCTGGATGGTGGCAGCCCCGTCGTCACCGGACGGGACGACGTGGGAGTGACAGTCGACGAAGCGACGCTCCACGTCCCTAAGTAGTACCTGCTAGTTCCGCAGGTAAAGCTCGAGATCGGGCGCAACCGCCCGCAATTCTCGCAACGCGCGCGACTCCAGTTGACGCACCCGCTCACGCGTGATACCGAGCCCGGCTCCGACCTCTTCCAAAGTTTGCGGAGCTTCGCCGTTCAAACCGAAGCGAAGCGACAGCACACGCTGCATGCGGGGATTGAGCAGGAGGAGCGCTTCCGCGAGCTCGCTGCGACGCAGCTTCTTCGAGGTCGACTCGTCCGGTCGTTCCGAGTGAACGTCCTCGATCAGGTCGGCGTACATGCTCTCGCCGTCGCCAACCGGCGTCTCGAGGCTGACGGGGTCCTCGACGAGATCGAGCAGCTCCCGGACGCGCTTTTCGGGAAAGCCGCTCTCCTTCGCAAGCTCCTTCTCCGTCGGCTCGCGGTTGTACTTCTGGGCGAGTTGGCGGCGCGCGCGCATGAGCCGTCGGACCTGGTCCGCGACGTGGACCGGCAGGCGGATCGTCCGGCCCTGGTCGGCGAGCGCGCGCGTAACTGCCTGGCGGATCCACCAGGTCGCGTACGTCGAAAGCTTGTAGCCCAGCTTGTAGTCGAACTTCTC
This sequence comes from Gaiellaceae bacterium, assembly GCA_036380395.1. Lineage (GTDB taxonomy): Bacteria > Actinomycetota > Thermoleophilia > Gaiellales > Gaiellaceae > 3-1-20CM-4-69-9. The sequence goes on along the minus strand of DASVEU010000174.1, from coordinate 700 downwards.
CACCGCGCGGATCAGCCCGAGGTTCCCTTCCTGGATCAGATCGAGCAGCGGGACGCCGGCCTTGGTGTAGTTGCGGGTGATCGACATCACGAGCCGGAGGTTCGACTCGATCAGCTTCTTCTTGGCCTCTTCGTCACCCTCGTCCTTCCGCCGGGCGAGCTCGCGCTCCTCGGCGGGTGTGAGGAGCGGGCCGTCGCCGATCGCGCGGACGTAGAGCTTGAGCGGATCCTGGGTCGCCTCGGCCTTGGCCGCCGGCTTTGCCTCCTCGTCCCCCTCCTCGTGCTCGTCTGCCTCAGCGGTTTCCTCCGCCTCGTCGGCCTCGGTCTCCTCCGCCTCTTCGACTTCGGGAACGAGCTCGAGCCTCGGCTCGAGCGCCGGGTCCGAGGGCACGTCAGGGAGCGGCCGCATGCGAGGGGTATCGGCGCGGCCTAGTGGACTCTTGAGGCGCTCGTCAACCCTCGGGAGAGGGATCGCCCCCGTTCGCACACATTCCGATCATTAGCCCCTCGCGAGACCCCTCGAACCGGTGTCCCACTAACAAGGACCCCAGCCGATGCGTCTAGAAAGATGGAGCGACCAAAAGGTCGCTTCGCATCTTTTTCAGACACTTTGTGCGGAATCGCCGGATATAGCCTCGCCCACGACTCGAGCGTCGAGCGTACTGTCGCGGCGCGTGCCCTCCTGACCGGAATCGCGGAGC
>DASVEU010000173.1:0-11495 GCA_036380395.1 Gaiellaceae bacterium | reverse complement strand
CAAGCAGATCCTGGTTAGTGCCCGGTCGATACGATCGAGCTTGATGGAAGTCGACGTCGCCGTTCTCGGAGGGGGGCCGGGTGGCTACACGGCCGCAATCCGGGCTGCGCAGCTCGGGGGCAGGGTCGCCTGTGTCGAGCGTGAGCCGGAGCTCGGCGGCACTTGCCTGCGGATCGGGTGCATCCCGACGAAGGCCTGGGTGCAGACAGCCTTTGCGCTGAAAGAGGCCGAGCACACCTTCGACAAGCTGGGCGTCAAACTCGGCGGCTTCCAGCTCGAGTTCGGCACGGCGAACGAATGGAAGGCCGGGGTCGTCAAGCAGATGACATCGGGCGTCGCATCGCTCTTCAAGGCGAACGGCGTCGAATGGGTCAAGGGAAACGGGACGTTCAAGGACGCGCACACCCTCGCCGTCGAAGGCGGGGAGGACATCACCTTCAAGCAGGCGATCATCGCGACCGGCTCGTTCCCTCTTCGCCCCCCGATCGAAGGCCTCGATTCAGAGCGCTGCGTCGACTCCGAGGGGCTGCTTGCGCAGACGGAAGTTCCGAAGCGCCTGGTCGTGCTCGGCGGCGGCATCATCGGCTGCGAGTTCGCCTCGATCTTCCAGCGGTTCGGTAGTGAGGTGACGATCATCGAGATGCTGCCGGCGCTGATCCCGCAAGAGGATGCCGACGCGTCGAAGGAGCTCGCGAAGCAGTTCGGCAAGCGCGGGATCACGCTTCACCTCGAGAAGCAATGCAAGAAGGTAGAGGACACGGGAGGCGCGCTGACCGTGCACTTTGGCGACGGCGAGACGGTCCAAGCCGATCTCATGCTCGTCTCCGTCGGCCGCGGCCCGAGCGTCGAAGGGGTGGGCCTCGAAGCAATCGGCGTCGAGTTCGACAAGCGCAAAGGCATCGCTGCAGACGAGCACCGCCGCACCACCGTCGAGCACATCTACGCGGTCGGTGACTGCGCGGGCTACTGGCAGCTGGCGCACACCGCGTTTCGCGAGGGTGAGGTCGCGGCCGAGAACGCCTGCGGCCACGAAGCCGTGGTCGACAATCGTGCCGTGCCGCGGCCGATCTACACGGATCCGGAGATCGCGGGCGTCGGCCTGACCGAGGCAGAGGCGCGCGAGCAGTACGGTGACGACGTGGCGACGGGCATGTTCCCATGGGTCGCGAACGCCCGCGCGGTGATGCAGAACGAGACAACGGGTTGGGTCAAGTCGATCCACGAGACGCGGTACGGCGAGCTGCTCGGGCTCGTGATGGTCGGCCCGCACGTGACCGACCTGATCGAGGCGGGCGTGGTGGCGATCGACGCCGAGGCGACTGTCGAGACCGTGGCGGATGGCATGGCCGCCCATCCGACCCTGTCGGAGGCGATCAAGGAAGCCGGGCTGGTGGCGCTCGGCCGCGCGATCCACGTCCCGAACCGCAAGCGCGCGAAGACTCCCGCGTAGCCGCCCCAGATACCGTTTTAAAATGAGAAAACCTGCCGTATCCTGCTGGGCGGGTTAGTCGTTGCATCAGCACATGGCGACCGCCGCGCCAGAGATCCCGGTCCTAGCTCGCGATCAGGCCTTCGAGACCCTGTACCGGCGCTACGTCAAGGACGTCTACCACTACGCGCTCGCGCTGCTGCGTAATCCGGCTGACGCGGAAGACGTCACACAGACGACGTTCCTCAACGCGTACCGGGCCTATCAGCGCGGGATCGAGATCGAGAAGCCGCACAACTGGCTGATCAAGATCGCGCACAACGTCGCCCGAACGAGATATGCACGCGCAGGCCGCCGTGTGAAGGAAGTCCCGTTGGATGATCACGTCGAGCAACTTGCGGTTCCCGAAGCTGAGCAATCGGATGTCGTAGGTGTTCTCCGCGCGCTTGGGCGCTTGCCGTTCAACCAGCGTGCGGCCCTCGTCATGCGTGAGCTCGAGGGTCGAACCTACGCGGAGATCGCCGACACGATCGGGGTCTCGGTTTCGGCCGTCGAGGCGCTGATCTTCCGCGGGCGGAAGTCGCTGCGCCTCAATGCATCGGCCCTCCGTTCCCTTGCGGTCGTGCCGCTGCCGACCTCGCTGACGCAGTTTTTCGGGGAAGGAGGCATGATCGCGGGAGGCGGGGCAGCCGTCGGCACCGGCTTCCTGCTGAAGGCCGCCACGGCGATCGTCGCTGGGGCTCTGGCGACGGGCGTCGCCTCGGACCACGGTCGTCTCGGTACCGCCGCTGCGCACCCGAGCACGGGCTCTGCGGTCGCAACATCGGGCAAGGGGGGCGCGGACGGGCTGAAGGCGCAGGTGCGGAAGCTCGCAGTTCGCGGTGGACACAGCGCGGCGAAGAAGGGCTCGCCCGCGGGCGTGGCGACCGGGCGCGCAGGAGACCTCACCACAGTCGGCGCCGGGACCCAGCACACATCGGCCGGCCAACCCGCTTCGCCTGCCTCGACTGCCCAGGCCTCGAGCACGCTGTCCGGACCGGTCCCCCAGGTCACTGCGCCGGTCTCTGACCTGACGAGCTCGGTTCAGCAGGTCGTCGAGGCGCCAACAGCGGCGCTGCCGGTGCAGGCTCCGAGCCTGCCCGCGACCCCGGTCGACCTCCCGAAAGCCCCTGTTCTGCCCCCACCGCCGCCCCTGCCGCCCCTGCCTTAAGCCGTTTCGTTCCGACGGGGGACGCAAGATTCCGGCTGAACGGGTATCTACTAGGTCATGACGCCCCTGCTGGCGCAGAGGCCCCGCTCGGACCGGGCCTTCGAGCGCCTCTACAAGCGGCACGTCGGCGACGTGTATCGGTACGCGCTCGCCGTCATGCGCAACCCCACAGACGCCGAGGACGTCACGCAGACGACCTTCCTCAATGCCTACCGCTCGTACGTCGAGAAGGGTAGTCGCCCGGAAAAGCCCCAGAACTGGTTGATCGCGATCGCGCACAACGTCTGCCGCCAGCGGTTCCGCCAGTCGGCGAGGCGGCCGGCCGAGGTCTCGTTCGAGGACGACATCGCCGACACGGTCGCCGACGACGACGCGCCGTCCGGCGACGACATACGGCGAGCCTTGAGTCACCTTGCCTTCAACCAGCGGGCGGCGCTGGTCATGAGGGAACTCGAGGGCCGGTCGTACGCTGAGATCGCCGAGATCCTCGAGGTCTCGACGAGCGCGGTGGAGACACTGATCTTCCGCGCGCGGCGCGCGTTGCGGGAGCAGCTCGAGGGGTCGCTCACCTGCGGCGAGGCCGAGTTCGCCATTTCACGCCAGCTCGACGGACGGCTTCCGCGGGGAGAGCGCGGCCAGTTGCGCGCGCACCTGCGCGAATGCTCGGAATGCGCCGGCTTCGCCCGCCGGCAGCGGGCACAACGCGGCGCCCTGAAGACGCTGGCGCTCGTGCCGGTGCCGAGTTCGCTGATGTCGTTGTTCGGCGGTAGCAGCGGCACCGCGGTGGGAACCGGTGCCGCGGTGGGAACCGGCCTGACGCTCAAGGCAGCGGCCGCGGTCACCGCGGGCTTGGCGATCGGCGGCGCAGGTTACGAAGGGGTGCGCCACGTGCCGTGGCACACGCAGAAGCCGACGGCGGCGGCTGGCAAGAACGCTGTCGGAGCAGTTGCAGCGCCGCGCGATGCCGCCCTCTCGCCGCGAGGACCCTCGCGCGTTGTGGCCGCGGCCAGCCCCCGGAAGCACGGCCACCTAACGAAGACGAAGACCGTCAACGTGAAGAGGGGAAAGAAGGCCAAGACGCACGGCCGCGCAAACCACGGCTTTGGTGCGGCGCAATCCGGCCGAGCGCACGCGGCCGGTGGCCCCCGTGTGCACCAGAAGGTGAAGCTCAAGCCGAAGCGTCTGCGGCTGACGAGGCCGACTCGTGAGCGTCCGGCACACGCACGCAGGAACGCCAAGGCGAAATAACCCCCAGTTCTTCGTCCGTGAGTTGGGCCCGGCCCCGATTGGGAAGGGTGCTTGGTAGGCTCGCTCTCGCGAAAGGAGACCCATGGGGATCATCAATCGACGGAACGCAGTGCTCGGTTGGGGAGTCTGGAAGGTCGCGAAGAAGTTCGGGAAGCGAAAGGCCCGCGCGGCCGTCCCTGGAACAGGTGAGCACGCCGGGTTGAACAAGGGAGCAATCGCGTCGATGCTCGCAGCAGCGGGCGGGGCGCTCTGGTTCTGGCGCAAGAAGTCGGACGAGACGACGCCAGCCTCGTAGTGGCGGACATTCCCGCCGGCCTCCTCAGGCCCGCGCTCGCAGGAATCATCCCCTACGAGCCGGGCAAGCCGGTCGAAGAGGTTCAGCGAGAGCTCGGCCTTGAACGTGTCGTCAAGCTCGCCTCGAACGAAGGGCCGTTCGGCCCCTTCCCGCAGGCGCTCGAGGCGTTGAAGCGCTCGGCCGGCGATTTGAACCGCTATCCGGACGGTGGGGCGTACCGCCTTCGCGTCGCACTCGCCGAACGACACGGCGTGAGGTTCGAGGAGATTGCGATCGGCGGGGGAGCCGACGGACTGATCGACGGAATCTCACAAGCTGTGTTGGACGAGGGCGACCAGGTCGTATCCGGCTGGCCGTCCTTCCCGAGCTATGCGATCTACGCGCGCAAGCTCGGTGCGCAGGCCATTCAGGTGCCGCTCCGCGAAAATCGCTACGACCTCGACGCCCTGCTGGACGCGATCACGGAGCGGACGAAGCTCGTGTACGTCTGCCATCCCAACAACCCGACCGGAACGATGAGCTCGCGCGCCGAGCTGGACGCATACTTCGCGCGAGCTCCGGACCACGTGCTGACGGTGCTCGATCAGGCGTACTTCGAGTACGTCGACGACCCTGACTATGCGGACGGCATCGAGGAGTACTTCAAGTCCGGCCGGCAGGTGATCGTCTTGCGCACCTTCTCGAAGATCTACGGCCTGGCGGGAGCCCGCGTCGGTTACGGAGTCGGACCGGCGGAGCTCGTGGTCGCGCTCGGTAAGACGCGGCGGGCATTCGACCTGACTTCGCCGGCGCAGGAAGCAGCGCTCGCCAGCCTGGATTCGCCCGGGGAGCTGGAACGCCGGAAGCAGGCGAACGCCGAGGGCCGTGCGGAGCTCGAGCGGATCCTGACGGAAGCGGGGTACAAGGTGACCGGTCCTGCGGTCGGGAACTTCGTGTTCGTCGACCTGGGCGAAGACGCGCAGCCATGGTTCGAAGCGTTGCTGCGCGAAGGCGTGATCGTGCGGCCGCTCGCGGGATTCGGCGCCCCGCAGGCGATGCGCGTGACGGTCGGAACGGCTGAGGATCACGCGTTCCTCGCGGAAGCACTCGTCCGGCTGAGGACGGCCACAACGGCTTCCTGACAGACTGCGCCGGGGTGACCAGCCTCCGCCGCCAGCTGAGCCTCCTCGCCACCGCACCCGGCTTTCGCCTGTTGTTCCTGGCCACGCTCGGGTCGAGTTTGGGGACGCTGCTCGCGACCGTCGCCCTCGTCGTCGACATCAAGGACCGCACCAATTCGGGCTCGTGGGTGAGCGCCTTGATGATCGTCGAGTTCTTGCCGGCGGTGGCCGTCGGGCTCTTTCTCGGCCCGCTCGTCGACAGAATCTCACGGCGTGGCCTGATGATCGTCTCCGATCTCGTCCGGGCCGGGGCCTTCTTCACCCTGCCGTTCGCGAACACAGCCGGACAGATCGTCGCGTTGGCGGGGATCGCGGGATTGGCGACGGCATTCTTCCGGCCGGCGGTGTACGCGGGCCTGCCGAACCTCGTCGACGAGCAGGAGCTCCCACGCGCGAACTCGCTGATCCAGACGAGCGAGAACGTCAGCTGGACGGTGGCGCCGATCATCGGCGGCGCCATCGTCGCCGCATCCGGGCCCGAGCTCGCGTACTGGCTGAACGGCGCATCGTTCCTCGTGTCCGTGCTCCTGCTCTTGCGTCTCCCCGCAGAGAGGCTGCAGGGTGCGCTCGCAGTGAGCCGCGGTCATCTGCGTGACCTCAAGGATGGGTTTGCGCGCGTGATCCGAACCCGTTCACTGCTGACCGTGCTCGTCGTCTGGACGATCGTCCTCGGTGCTGTCGCTTCGACGCAGACGGCGCAGGTGTTCCTCGCGAAGGACGCGTTCAGTGCAGGTGATTTCGGCTACGGCTTGATCTTCGGCTGCATCGGGCTCGGCCTCGCCGTCGGAAGCTTCGGCGCGGGAACGTGGTTGGAGCGGCGGCCCGTCGGCACCGTCTACGCCGGAAGCATTCTCCTGCAGGCAGTCGGAGTCGCCGCTGCGGCCGTCGCTCCGAACGTGTGGACCTCGCTGCCGTTCTTCGTGCTCGCCGGCGTCGGCAATGGAACCGCAGTCGTCTGCAACTCGCTCCTCGTGCAACGCGGCGCGCCCGACGCGATCCGCGGCCGCGTCTTCACCGTGATCATGAGCGTCAACTACGCCGTGTACGGGCTCGGCTTCGTCGTTGCAGGGCCGCTCACCGACAGTGTCGGCCCACGTTGGGTGTTCGGCGGCGTCGGCGTCGTGCTCGCCGGCGCGTCTCTCGTCGCTCTGGCGCTGGCCCGGGGAGCGGAGCAGGAAGTCGATCGAACCGCCGAGGCAGAGGCCGCGTAGTCAATGCACGGGCGGCGGGACTGGACGCGGGAGTCGCTCGCGGAAGGCGTCCGCACGGGCGACACACGGGCACTCGCCCGGGCGATCTCGCTGGTCGAGAACGGCGACCCGCTCGCCTACGACCTCGTGCGTGACATCTACCCCGAGACGGGCCGCACCTATGCGGTCGGAATCACGGGACCGCCGGGCGTCGGCAAGTCGAGCCTGATCTCCACGCTGATCGGGCACATCCGCGAGCAGGACCGCACGATCGGCGTGATCTCGGTCGACCCGTCGAGCCCGTTCACCCAGGGGGCGCTGCTGGGCGACCGGATCCGGCTCTCCGATCATTTCCTCGATCCGGGAGTGTTCATCCGGTCGATGGGGACGCGCGGCCATCTCGGCGGACTGGCTGAGACGACGCTGCAGGCGTTGCTGATCCTGGACGCTGCCGGGAAGGAGCTCGTCTTCCTGGAGACCGTCGGCACGGGTCAGAGCGAGGTCGAGGTGATCGGGATCGCCGATACGGTCGTGCTCGTCCTGATGCCTGGATCCGGAGACTCCGTTCAGGCCCTGAAGGCAGGGATCATGGAGATCCCGGATGTGATCGCAATCAACAAGATGGATCATCCCGCCGCGAAGACGATGCTCAACGAGGTGCGCTCGATCCTGTCGCTCGACCGCGAAAGCAGCTGGAAGCCGCCGATCGTTCTCACCGAGGCGACACGCGGTGAGAACGTCGCGGAGCTGTGGGCCAAGATCGAGGAGCATCGTGCCTATCTGGAGTCGGAGGGGCGGCTGGAGGAGCGCAGGCGCAAGAATCTCGCCGGTGAAGTGTTCGCTGTTGCATCCGGTCGCGCGAAGGCCCATCTTCAGCAGGCGGTTGCGAACGACCCGGAGCTGGGTCGTCTGCTCGACGAGGTGCAGCGGCGAGAGCTCGACCCATTGACTGCGGTGAAAGAGATCATGGAGAAGGTGTTCAAGCTTGGCGATAAAGCAGATCGCACCGACACTCGCTGACATCCAGGAGGCGCGGCAGCGTCTTCGGGGGATCGCGGAACAGACACCGATCTATCTGTCGGAGACGTTCTCGCGCCGCAGCGGCCGCGAGGTTCGGCTCAAGGCGGAGAACCTCCAGCGAACCGGCGCGTTCAAGATCCGCGGCGCGGTCAACAAGCTGAGCACGCTCTCGCCCGAGGAGCGCGCCGACGGCGTCGTCGCGGCCAGCGCCGGCAATCACGGGCAGGCCGTAGCCTGGGCAGCGCGCGAGCTCGGTATCCGTGCGCGCATCTTCGTGCCGGACACCGCGCCGATGGCAAAGGTCGAAGCGTGCAAGAACTACGGCGCCGAGACGGAGCTCACCGGCTCGTTCTTCGAGGACGCGATGGTGGCCGCGCTTGCCTACGTCGAAGAGACAGGCGGTACGTTCATCCATCCCTACGAGGACCGACTCGTCGTGGCAGGGCAGGGAACGGTCGGGCTCGAGCTGCTCGAGCAGGAGCCCGAGGTCGGCACGGTGCTCATCCCGATCGGTGGTGGCGGCCTCGCACTCGGTATCGCAACCGTCCTGCGCGCCCTACGGCCCGAGGTGCGCATCGTCGGAGTGCAGGCCGGCGTGGACGGCTACACGATCGCCGACGGGATCGCGGTGAAGGTTCCGAGCGAGCTCACCATGCCGCTCCTCGAGGATCTGCTGGACGACCTCGTCTCGGTCACGGACGAGGAGATCAGCGAGGCGATCGTGTTGCTGCTCGAGCGTGCGAAGCTCGTCGTCGAAGGCGCGGGCGCCGTCGGTGTCGCGGCGCTGCTCGCCGGGCGGGCGGGAGGCTCGGGGATGGCGATCCCGATTCTCTCCGGCGGCAACATCGACCCGACGATGCTCATCTCCGTCATGCGCCACGGCCTCACTGCGGCGGGGCGCTATCTCGTCATGAGGACGAAGCTTCCCGACCGTCCGGGCGAACTGATCAAGCTGCTTTCGCTAGTGGCGGAGGAGCGCGGCAACGTCATCGCCGTCGAGCATCACCGCGAAGGCGTCGACATATCGGTGAGCGAGACGGAGATCGGGCTGACGCTCGTCACACGCGACGAGGCACACTGCCAGCAGATCCTCGCCGCGATGAAGGACCGCGGTTACACCGTCGAACGCCTCAGCTGAACATGGAGGGGCGGCGCGAGCGCAAGGTCGTCACGGTCCTGTTCGCCGACCTGGTCGGCGAGGCCCTGCTCGCCGCGTCAGCCTGAGCCGCAGCGCCTGAACGAGACCGTTCCGCCGGGCCAGTCGTGCACGCCGCCGTGAAGCACCGGCCGGGCGTCGACGCCGACGGCGGTCAAGACACTTGCCGCGATGCTCGCCCGCATGCCGGACTCGCAGATCGTCACGACGGGCTTCTCGGTGTTCACGCCCTCCGTACCGAAGCCACGCAACAGCCTGAACGGGATGTGGAGTGAGCCGGGGATGTACCCCTCGTCGCGCTCAGCCTTCTCGCGGACGTCGAGCACTTGCACCGCGCCTTGCTCGAGCAGCTGCTCCAGCTCGTCCAGCCCCATGGGCTCGACCTTCTCCGTCATCGGCACGTCGGTGACGTAACCGGCGAGCTCGAGGAACCCGACGGCACACAGCCCGCGCGCCGCCTCGGAGGCCTCAGCTTTGTCGGAGGCATGGATGACGATTCGTTCCTCGGGATCCAGCACGAAGCCTGCGCGCGTCGCGAACGATGAGCCCGACACCGGCACGTTGAACGCGCCGCGCACGTGTCCTGCGGCATGCAGCTCGGCGGGGCGAACGTCGAGGATCGTTGCCCCGCCGGGCTCCTCGAGGTGATCGAGCGGCGGGGGCGCGCCGACGAACGGCCCTTTGTTGAGCGCGACGACGCGGGCGGTGGTCGGGGGACGGGGGGTGGACAGCGAGGCGGTTGCGTTGATGAAGGACTGCGCATCGCCGTATTCGAGCTTCGCGTTCGTGCGCTTCTCGTTGCCGATCGTCGAGGAGTGATCGGGGCTCATCGCCGCACCGCACAGCGAGCCGGCTACGTGGCCGGGGTAGACCTCGTATGCGTCCGGAAGCTGCGTCAGTCGCCTGAGCGAGTGAAACAGGCCCTCCGCGCCTTCGCGCGCCTCGACTGCGAGGTCGGGTCGTGCTGCATCCCCGATGAAGAGCGAGTCGCCGGTGAGCACGACCCGGTCGTCGACGACGAAGGCGCAGTGTTCCGGCCGGTGGCCCGGAGTGTGGATCACACGGACCGGCACTGACCCGACCGGCAGGTCCTGGCCGTCCCTCAGGGGATCGAAGGTGAAGTCCGGTGCGGCCAGCGGGTGGACTGAGACGGGCACCCCGTGCTCGAGGGCGAATCGGCCGTGCCCCGAGACGTGATCGGCGTGAGTGTGGGTCTCCAGCACTCGGACGATGCGGACTCCCGCTTCGTCGGCCGCTTCGAGGTACTGCTCGATTGCGTACGCGGGGTCGACCAGGAAGGCCTCCCCCTTGCTGGGGTCGCCGATCAGGTAGGAGGCGCAGCCGAGATCGTCGTCGACGAACTGGCGAAACAGCACACCCGAGAAGCTAACAGCGCGTGCCGCTAGCTTTCTTGAAGCGTTGACCCAACGCATCGCCTTTCTCCTCGGCGTCCTGCTCTGTGGCCTGGCTCTCCCCGAGACCGGCTGGGCCCATGCCAGGCTGCTCCGCACCGTTCCCGGGGACGGAAGCGTGCTCGGCAGCGCTCCCGGGCGGGTCCGCGTCGTCTTCGACGACAACGTTCGCCCTGTCTCCGGGATCAAGGCGATCCGAAACGGGGGCGGCTCGGTGCTCGGCGGAAAGCCGCGCGTCGTGGGCGGCCGCGTGCTAGTCGTCCCGCTTCGGACCGGCCTGGGCGACGGCGACTACACGGTGCTGTGGCGCGTCCTCTCCGACGACGGTCACACGGTCTCAGGCGTGCTTGCCTTCGGTGTGGGCGCCGGCCGGGCCCCACCGCAGGCGGCTCTCTCCGCCGGCAACGGTCCGAGCGCGCAAGACGTCGTCTCCCGTGTGCTCTTCTTCGCCGGCCTCCTGACTGCGGCGGGCGCGGCATGCTTCCGGTTCGCGGTCGGCCGCGTCCCGCTCCGGCTGATGCTCGGCGCTTTCCTGCTCGTCTTCATCGGGGCGTCGGGCATGGCGCACGACGTCTCGCTGTCGACGCGCTTCGGCACCGTGATTGCCGTGGCGGCGGTGGTCTCGGGGCTCGGCGCCGTCCTCGCCGCCGTGGCGCCTCTGCTTCCGTGGCTCGAGCCGCTGCCGTTCCTGGTCGGCCTGGCGTTGCTGCCGCTGCCGACGCTCGCGGGCCACTCGCTCGATCGCGGCAGGCCGCTGCTCGAGCCGGCGGTCGATTTCCTGCACGTCGCGGCGGCGTCGTTCTGGCTCGGCGGACTCGTCGCGCTCGCGCTGGCGCTCACGGGCTCGGGCGACCGCACTCGGATGCTGCGCCGCTTTTCCAACGTCGCGCTGGTGTCGGTGGCAGTGCTGGCAGCGACCGGGGTGATTCGGGCATTCGCGGAGCTGAGCTCGCTCGGACAGCTGTGGTCGACCGGCTACGGGCGGGTGCTGATCGTGAAGACGGCACTGCTCACGGCTCTCGTGACCATCGGCTGGCTCAATCGGTACCGGCTCGTCCCGCGGTTGTCCCTCGAAGGCCTGCGGCGGAACGTCGCCGTCGAGTTGGCGCTGTTCGCCGCGCTCGTCGCCGCCGTCGCGCTGCTGACGGATCTTCGGCCCGGGCGCGACCACATCGCGCGGGCGGCCGTGGTGGAGGCGAAGGGTCCGCCGCCGTCGCCTGCAGCGGGGATGTGGGTACAGGCGCGCGAGAGCGGAGCCTTCGGGGTTGCGCTCGCGGTGCAGCCACCGAACGCGGAGGTGTTGGTAATCGGCCAGGACAACCTGGGAGTCAACGGCCTCGCGGTCAAGGTTGCCGGCGTTCCGGCCCGCTCTTGC
>DASVEU010000172.1:0-8293 GCA_036380395.1 Gaiellaceae bacterium | reverse complement strand
AGGTCGAGGTCCTGAACAGACAGCGGCGCACCGAAGTCTTCGAGGAGGGCTGCCCGGATCTTCATGACGCGTCGATTGTGGCGTGTCCAGGCTCGGCAGCCACTCGCTCGAGCCATGCACGCAGCGCGGGGTATCGCTCCAGGTCGAAGCCGCCCTCGCCCGCAACGTGCGTATAGGCATAGAGCGCGATATCCGCGAGCGTCAGGTCGTCGCCGACGAGGAACTGTCTCCCGTCGAGGTGACGCTCCATCGCCGCGAGCGCCCTGTGCCCGGCGGCGGTGCGCTCGGGGAGCCGATCCGCGAACTCGTCCGGGCGGCCGGAGTACGCGAGCCAGAAACGCGCAACCGCGATCGCCGGCTCGTGGTCGTACTGCTCGAAGAACATCCATTGCAGGACCTGTGCGCGCTCGTAAGCGTCTTCCGGCACGAAACGCGTGCCCTCGCCGAGGTACCAGAGGATCGCGCCCGACTCCGCGAGCGGCCTGCCGTCGTCCAGCACCAGCGTCGGCACTCGCAGCGCAGGGTTCAGTCCGCCCAGAACCTCCGACCGGTTCGAGCGGTCGACCACGTCCATCGTGCGGCGCTCGTACTCAACGCCCAGATGCGCGAGCAGGAGCCGAACCTTGTAACAGTTGCCGGAGACTGGGCTGTCGTACAGCAGCACCGCTAGCCCCAGGGAAGTCCGTCCCAGGTCTTCGGGCGTCCGTCCTTCCACTTCGGGAACGGTGCGTAGGCCTCGGCCGGCGAGCTCGTATCCGTCTCGACGCCGGCGCCGTGACGGATTGCCAGTTCCGAGCGCGGATACACGGTCTCCTTGTTCTCGATGCGCGCTCCGGTCATGAAGATGACGCACGGCCCGTCGCCTGTGCCGACGAACGAGTGGTTGGTATCGGGCGGGCAGTGGACGAAGTCCCACGCCTTGAGCGGGCGCTCCTCCTCTTCGATCAAGAGCAGGCACTCCCCGGCCAGGACGAGGAAGTCTTCCTGCGCGGACTCGCGGTGGTACCTCCCGCCTGACTGGCCCGGCTGCAGGACGCCGATCGTGAAACCGACCTGGGGGAACGAGACGTCGTCGCCCTCGAGGATGAAAGCGTCTCCGAGAACGTCGTTCGTCACCCAGCGACCGTCGCGGACGTTCACGACGAACCAGCCCTCCGTTGCGGGCGCGAGACCTCCCTCGGTCTCTTCGAGCCGCGCTTCTTCGACCATGTCGCTCCTCACCTCCCGTTAACTTCCGGCCACGATAATCGAACAGTCGCTGTCCCCTTCGAAGGGAGAATCTTGAAGGCCCCGCTGGTCCTGCTCACCGCGCTCGTGGTTCTTCTGGCCGCGGCCGGTGCGTCCCACCTGCAGGCCGCGCCCTCTCGCTCGCAGGCCGCCTCTCCCTTCCTGCCGACGCCGCCCCTGAGCGGACCGCGGCAGATCGTGATCTACGGGCATGTCAAGTCGGTCAAGCCGAAGGGCGCCGGCTTCGAAGTGCGCGTGGATCCAGCCGAGTACCTGTCGGGCGAGACCGCGAATCTCGCGGCGATCGCGGACAAGGTGATTCCCCCGGGTGACGTCGTGCCGAACGATCACTACATCCGCGAGGACGGGCACAAGCTGCTCACCTTCAAGGTGCCGGCGAATGCCCACGTCACCGTGGTCATCAACAAGGGCACCGCCGGCTTCACCGCCGGATTGATCTCCGTCTCCGAGCTCGCAGAGATCGTCAAGGGCAAGAACCCGAAGCACCGCAAGCTGTTCGAGCCGCGGAATGCGTTCTGGATCCGGGTCGCGAGCGACACGGCACTTTCATTCGACCAGCAGTACTCGCCGTAGCTCTGGCCGGCTAGGCCGTAGCGAAGCGCTTGGCCGCTCGGGCGCGAGCCCGTTCGGCTTCGACCTCGCGGTCCTTCGGCGCCGCGGACGTCACGAGTTGGTCGAGCAACCGCTTCGACGCTGCAGCGACCTCGTCGACCGCGCGGGCGAAAGCTTCCGCGTTCGCCTGCGACGGTTTCGTGAAGCCGCTGATCTTGCGAACGTACTGCAGCGAGGCGTCGCGGATCTCCTCGTTAGTGGCGGGTGGCTCGAAGTTGTAGAGCGTATGGATGTTTCGGCACATGCCCACATCCTACGAATTACCCCAAGGCGAAGGTCACGCTCACGGTCGCCTCGATATTCTGGGTCCCCGGCTCGATCGGCACGCTCGAGTCCTTGGCGCCCGCCGCGAGGGGCATCGGGATCGCTCCGCCCCCTTCGACGATCGCAGTGACCCTGCCGAGCGTCGAGCTCGACGCAGTCGCCAACGTCTCCGCCTTCGTCCGGGCGTCTGCGACTGCTTCCTTGAGGGCGTTGCGATAGGCCGCGTCCTGATCGGACGCGAGCAGGTTCGGGCCCGAGACCTGGTTCGCGCCTGCACCGACCGCCGCGTCGACGACGTCGCCGGCGTCCCCGATCTTCCTGATCGTCGCGGTCACCGTGTTCGAGGCGGTGTAGCCGACGATCTCATCGCCGTTGTTGTTCATCCGCGGCGAGAGCGAGACTTCGGCCGTCTGGATGTCGGCCTGGGCCAGGCCCGCCTTCTTGAGCGCAGCGATCACGCGAGCAACCGACTGGGAGCTCGCAGCGAGTGCCGCGTTCGCCGTCGCGGCCTGGCTCACGGTTCCGAACGAGAAGGAAGCCCGATTCGGGATGACGTTCGTCGATCCGGTACCGAGGACGGTGATGCCGCCGGTCGACGTATCGGCCGGGGCGCTGTGCGCTCCTGACGGTTGGAAGACTCCGGCAAACGCGGCTATGGCGACGCCGGCAGCGGCGAGCAGGGCGAGACGAGCGAGCTTCATCGGACACTCCCTTCGGTTGTCTGTGACGTAGTACGTCGCAGACCCTCGCGATCCTCACACGATGTGATCGAATTTCTGTCGTGGCGACCTTCGAGGAGCTACTCGACCGCTGGGACGGCGAGCAGGCCGTCATCCACCGTGACCGCGAGAGCGACGGCTGGATCTTCATCTGCATGCACTCGACGCAGCTCGGTCCCGCGGCGGGTGGTACGCGACTCAAGGTCTACGACACTCCCGCAGACGGGCTTCGAGACGCGATGCGCCTCTCCGCCGGGATGACCGCGAAGCTTGCAGTTGCGGACCTAGGGCTCGGCGGCGGCAAGGCCGTGCTGGCGGTGCCAAAGGTTCCGGAAGGCGAGGAGCGCACCGCGTTGCTGCATCGTTACGGAGCCATCGTGGCGTCATTGGGAGGCGGGTTCATCACGAGCTCCGACGTCGGCACGGGTGAGACCGACATGGACGTGATCGCCGAGAGGACCGAGCACGTCTTCGGCCGCAGCCGGGCGAAGGGCGGCGCCGGCGATCCAGGGCCGTTCACGGCCGTTGGTGTCTTTCACGGAATCAAGGCGAGCCTCGCGCACGTCTACGGATCGGACGACCTGGCCGGCCGAACAGTGCTCGTGCAGGGCGCAGGCAGCGTCGGCGGGGCGCTGGCGGAGCGGCTCGGCCACGACGGCGCGACTGTCCTGGTGGCCGACGTCGACGCGCAGAGGGCGGCCGGAGTCGCCTCCGCGGCGGGCGGCTCGGTGGTAGACGCGGGCACCGCACTGGAAACCGAGTGCGACGTCTACGCACCCTGTGCGCTCGGCGCGACGCTGAGCGCCGCCAGCATTCCGCGGCTCCGTTGCCGGATCGTCGCCGGCTCGGCGAACAACCAGCTCGCCCGACCCGAGGACTCCGAGCTGCTGCAGTCCGCGGGCATCCTGTATGCGCCCGACTACGTGATCAACGCCGGCGGCGCGATCGCGATCAACTACCTAGAGCTGAACGACCGCAGCCAGGCCGAGGTCGACGCCGCGCTCGCGAGGATCGGCGACACGTTGAAGGAGATCTACACGCAGGCCGAGGCGAGCGGGCTTACGACGGCAGCAGCGGCGGATGCGCTAGCCGCCTCTCGCTTGTCGTAACGACGCAGCAGTACCGATTGCGATCTGCGGACCGGCGCCGGGGTCGAGCCAGCGAAGCACGTGAACGAGAACTGAGCGATGCAGGCTGATGCAGCCGCTCGTCGCTTTGCCGATCTGGACGTGGAGGAAGATGCCGGAACCGCGTCCGGGCACGACGGGATGCATGTTGTACCCGACCACGGCAAGATGCGCGTACGCGCGCGGTGACGTCGACAGGTCAGGCGTCGTCACCTTGAACGGCTGCTTGCGGCCACAGCCGATGCGCTGGAACGTGTTGTACGCGGGCGACTTCGAGTCCTCCACCCACCAGTCGCCGCAGCGCAGACGGACGTAGGGATACGAGACGCCGGGGCTCGGAGAGTTGCCGTACATCCTGGCACCAACCCGAAAGGTGCCGGCGGGTGTCGCGCCGTCTCCCTCGCGTTTGTTCTTGCGAACGCCGTTCCGGCCGACGCGAGCCGTGTACGGGCCGTCGGTCGGCGTCCAGCAGCCGTCGACGCGTGACCAGGTCCGTGCGGTTGCGTAGGTGGCGCGGGCGCTCGGGGCCTCGATGGTGATCAGCTGGCTCGAAGCCGGCGGAGGAGGCGCTGCGAGGTCGTTCGCCAGGTTCGACGGACAGGACGCCGTACCACCAAGTGCCAGCGCGGCGAGCTGGATTACGAGGAACACGGCGGCAACGTACCCGCCGTAGCCGAAAGAATGGGCCCGGTGACCGGAATCGGTTACGGCCGGCAGCGTCAGGCCGACATCTATGTCGCGGGTGTGCGCGGACGGAAGCCGCGCGTCCCGCAGGTTGCAGCGGCGCTCGAGCAGGAGGCCGAGCGCGCGCTGAGCGAAGAGGGCTTCGCCTACATCGCGGGCGGTGCAGGCCTCGAGACGACCATGAAGGCGAACCGCGCCGCGTTCGAGCGCGTGCGGATCGTTCCGCGGATGCTGCGCGGGCCGGCTACGCGCAAGCTCGAGGTCGAGCTCTTCGGTCGTACGCTTTCTGCGCCGCTGTTGCTCGCACCGATCGGCGTCCTCGAGATGGCGCACCGTGACGGCGACGTAGCGGTGGCGCGCGCGGCCGCCGCAGAAGGCGTTCCGATGATCTTCTCCAGCCAGGCGTCGAGGCCGCTCGAGGAATGCGCGGCGGCGATGGGCGACGCACCCCGGTGGTTTCAGCTCTACATGAGCACGTCCGACGAGCTCGTGCGGAGCTTCGTATCACGCGCCGAGCGCGCCGGCTGCGAGGCGATCGTCGTCACGCTCGACACGACGATGCTCGGCTGGCGGTTGCGCGACCTCGACCTCGGCTTTCTGCCGTTCCTCGCAGGCAAGGGCATTGCGCAGTACGTCACCGACCCGGTGTTCCAGCGGCTCGTCGACGAGGCGCCGCCACCCGAGCGCGGACCGGTGACGCCTGCAGCCATCCGCGCGCTTTGGCGGTTGGCGCGGGCCTACCCGGGCTCGACCTGGGCGAACTTGCGCTCGCCGCGACCGCGGCAGGCGGTGCGCACGTTCCTCGAAGTGTTCCCACGGCCGTCGCTGAACTGGGAAGACCTCGCGATCGTTCGCGACGCGACCAAGCTGCCGATCCTGCTCAAGGGCATCCTCCATCCGGACGACGCGCGGCGCGCACTCGACGAGGGAGTCGACGGGATCGTCGTTTCGAATCACGGTGGGCGCCAGGTGGACGGCTCGATCGGAAGTCTCGACGCTCTGCCGGCGATCGTGGAGGCGGTCGGGGGCCGTGCCGCGATTCTGCTGGACAGCGGCATCCGCGGCGGCGCCGATGTCTTCAAGGCGCTGGCGCTCGGTGCGACCGCAGTGCTGATCGGGCGCCCTTACTGCTACGGGCTGGCGATCGCAGGGGAGTCAGGCGTGCGCGAGGTGATCCAGAACTTCGTCGCCGACTTCGATCTGACGCTTGGGCTCTCGGGCTGTGCGGCGGTCGCCGAGATCGGCGGGGAGCTCGTCGAGATCGCGTAGGGTCGGCGCGTGTCGTCGCTGACCGAGCTGAGAGAGCTGCATCGGGGACCGGTCATTGCTCCCGACGACCGTGGCTTCGACGTCGCCCGCGCCACGTTCAACGGAATGATCGAACGGCATCCCGAGCTGATCGTGCGACCTCTCGATGTGGTTGATGTCGTCACGGCTGTCCGGTTTGCGCGTGAAACCGATCTGCCGGTCGCCGTCCGCGGCGGGGGCCACGGCGTTGCAGGTCACTGCATCGGCGACGGGAGCCTCGTGGTCGACTTGCGCCTCCTACGCGAGGTCGTCGTCGATCCGGAGTCGCGGACGGCGACGTGCGGTGGAGGAGCGCTCTGGGAGGACCTCGACACGCCGGCTCAACGGCACGGCCTTGCGACCCCGGGCGGCACCTTCGGCGACACCGGGATCGCGGGCCTGACGCTGGGGGGCGGCATCGGGCATCTCACACCTTCGTACGGGCTCACGCTCGACAACCTCCTCGCTGCGACGGTCGTCACGGCCGACGGCAGCGTGCTCACCGCGAGTGAGAGCGACAACGCCGACCTGTTCTGGGCGCTGCGCGGAGGCGGCGGCAACTTCGGGGTCGTGGTCGAGTTCACCTTCCAGCTCTATCCGGTCGGAATGTTGCTTGGCGGGCACCTCGACTATGCCCTCGAGGACGCACCGACCGTGCTTTCCGCGTGGCGAGACCTGATGGCAAAAGCACCGGACAGCCTGGCGAGCTTTGCGCAGATCTACCGTGACCGCGCAACCGGAGAAGGACTCGTCAACGCCTCGGTTGCCTGGGTCGGCGATCTGGACGAAGGGCGCGACGCCGTCCGCGAGCTCACGGACGGGCTGTCGCCTGTGGTGAACAGCGTCAGGCCGATGTACTACTCGGAGCTCCAGGACATCTACGGACGCATGCCGTTCGGTCTGCGGAACTACTGGTCGGGCCGGTTTCTCGGCGAGCTTCCTGACGAG
Organism: Gaiellaceae bacterium; assembly: GCA_036380395.1. Taxonomy (GTDB): domain Bacteria; phylum Actinomycetota; class Thermoleophilia; order Gaiellales; family Gaiellaceae; genus 3-1-20CM-4-69-9. The sequence goes on along the minus strand of DASVEU010000172.1, from coordinate 1,404 downwards.
CTACTCGCGCAGACGAACGAGCAGTTTCTCGAGCGCGAGACCTACGGCGGCGTCCTCTTCGAACCGCTTCACGGCGCTCCGACGCGCGTCGCCTCAGATGCAACCGCGTTCGCCGGGAGAGAAGGCCGCTGGAACGCGACCTTCATCGGCGTCTGGACCGAGGCTGAGGAAGACGAGAGCCAGATCGAGACCGCCCGTGCATACTCGAGGTCGCTCGACCCGTGGCGGATTGGCGGCGGCTACCTCAACTACGCCAGTGAGACTTCGGCGGACGGTCTCGAAACGGAGTTCGGCGCGGAGCGCTTTCAACGACTACGGGCCGTGAAGCGTCAGTACGACCCGTCGAACGTCTTCAGGTTCAACCACAACATCGCTCCGGACTAGCGGGCTGCTACATCCCCTTGGCGAGCCCGACTACGTGTCCTTCGGGATCGGCGAAGAGCGCGATCGTGACCTCCGGCAATTCGGTCACCGGCATGATCGTCTTGCCGCCGAGCCGCTCGGCCTTGTCGAGCGTCGCCTGCGGATCGTCGGTGCCGACGTAGAAGGTGACGTGGCCGTTGCCGTTCTGCGTCTGACCGATGCCGCCGCCGATGCCGTCGCCCTCCTTCTCGACCATCGCGTACGGCATCTCGCCCGGGATCTTCGACGTGTTCCAACCGAAGAGCTCGCCGTAGAAGCTCTGGAGCTTGTCGAGGTCCTTGCCGGTGACCTCGAAGTGCATAACCGGATGTGCCATTGCGTTTCTCCTCTCTCAGCTAGCTGGCTTGCATGTCTTGGGTCAGCCACGGGTCCTCGCCGGGGTCGCCTCCGGTCGCGACGATCTCGAGGCGTGGGAGGTAGTGATCCCACCCTTGCGCGTGCGACTCGGCTGACTCGGCACTCGGAAGATCGCGGTGGACGAAGTGCAGGCTCGTGCCTTCGCCTTCCGGCGTCAGCTCGACCTCGATCGTCGACGAGCCGGGCGGCACGCCTTCCTCGTTGTCCCAGCCCCAGGTGAAGACGAGCCGGCGTGGCGGGTCGAGCTCGACGTATTCGCCGCGGGCAGTGTGTCCGGGAATGACCTCGCAGAGGTAGACGCCGCCGCGGCGTGGGTCGAGCTCCGCCTTCATCCCTTTCCAGCGCGTGAGCTTCTCGGGGTCGACGAAGAACTCCCAGACGGTCTCCGGGGTGGCTGCGATCGAGATCGTGCGCTCGACCGAAATTGTCTCAGTGGTTGCGTCCATGCTTCTTTCGCTCCTCCTTTTCCGCTTCGCGTTTCAGTGTCTCGAGCCGGACGTCCCAGAACTCCTCCAGGAAGTCCTTGAGCTCGGCGAGCCCTTCGGGACGCGCCAGGTACAGGCGCCTCGTGCCGTTGCGTCGCTCGCTCACGAGCCCCGCCTCCTTCAGGACGTTCAGGTGCTG
>DASVEU010000171.1:0-8510 GCA_036380395.1 Gaiellaceae bacterium | reverse complement strand
GTCGGTCTCCCGGCTTCGTCCGAACTTGTGCGCGAGAAAAGCACCGGCGACGGCGGCCGCGAGGCTCAAGATCACATATGAGAGACCTGTAAAGGCGCCGCTTCGAACGGCGCTCCGGCCGCGTCCCGGGCTACCCTTGGGCTGCTCGTCGGCGGGCACCGCTGCATGAAAGCAGACCAACACGACTCCACCTGGACGGACGATGCCGTCGCTGACCTGCGGCGAGACTTCAGCGAGTTCTTCAGCGGCAGGACCTGTCTGGTCACCGGCGCCGATGGGTTCATGGGTTCGCACCTCACCGACGCGCTCGTGCAGCTCGACGCAAATGTGCACGCGTTTGTCCGCGCAACCTCCAGCGGCGCCCTGAACAACATCGCCCCGCTGCGCGAGCGGCTCAAGGTGCACTTCGCCGATCTAACGGACAAGACGTCGATCGACTACCTGATCAGGGAGCTGTTGCACGTGCCCGACAAGCCGTACGTCTTCCATCTCGGCGCGCAGGCGCACGTCGGCGAATCGTGGCACCGCCCGTACGAAACGGTGACCGCGAACACCATCGGGACGCTGAACCTGCTCCAGTCGATCGTCGACAACGGTCTAGAGCTCGAGAAGTTCGACACCGCAGGCACATCGGAGGAGTACGGGAACGTGCACGAGGACGTGGCGCACCATCACGACTTCGACGAGGAGGGCGGTTTGATCCTCCACGAGCGCTCGCCGATCAATCCGAAGTCGATCTATGCGACCTCGAAGGTCGCGGCGGATTTCCTCACCATGAACTACCACGACGCGTTCGGCGTGCCGGGCGTCGTCACACGGATGTTCAACAACTACGGACCGCGCCAGAACCCGCGGTACGTCACCGGGACGATCATCACTCAGGCGCTCACGCGCGAGACCGTCGAGCTCGGCCAGCTCGAGCCGATGCGGGACTTCTGCTTCTGCACCGATGGAGTCCGCGGGCACCTCATGGTCGCGGCGCGCGGGATACCCGGCGACCTCTACGTCTACGGGCAGGGAAAGAACGTGTCGATGCGCGAGTGGGCCGAGCTCATCCTCCGCGTGGGGCGCGAGCAGGGCTACTGGGAAGCTCGTGAGATCGTGTCGACCGCCGAGCGCTACCGTCCGGGAGCCAGCGAGGTCATGGCGCTGCGGGTCGGCTACGACAAGCTCAACCGCGAGACCGGCTGGGATCCCCACGTCTCGTGGGATGACGGAGTCGCACGGACGATCGCTTGGTTTGCGGAGAACCGTCCGCGCTGGATCGGCCGGGTCGACTGGCTGTCGCAAACGCGCGCTCGCGCATGAAGATCCTCGTCACAGGAGGTGGCGGCTTTCTCGGCTCGCACCTCGTCGAACGCCTGGAGGCCGACGGCCACGACGTCTATGTCGCGCGCCGCGCAGACTACGACCTCACGAAGTGGGACGACACCGCCCGAGTGTTCGAGGACGCCCAGCCCGAGCGTGTGTTCCACCTCGCGGGCGAGGTCGGCGGCATCGGGGCGAACCGCGTGAATCCGGGGCGGTTCTGGTACGCGAACCTGATGATGGGCGCGCACGTCCTCGAGCTGTCACGCAAGCACGGCCTCGGCAAGCTCGTGATCGCCGGCACCGTGTGCGCCTATCCGAAGTTCGCACCCGTGCCGTTCCGCGAAGACGACCTCTGGGACGGCTATCCCGAGGAAACCAACGCCCCGTACGGCGTTGCGAAGAAGGCGATCCTCGTAGGCGCACAGTCCTACCGAGAGCAGTACGGGCTCGACTCGATCTTCCTCCTGCCCGCGAACCTCTACGGGCCGCGCGACAACTTCGACCTCGAGACATCACACGTCATTCCAGGGCTGATCCGGAAGATGCTGGACAACCCGGAGCGCGTCACGCTCTGGGGCGACGGCTCGCCGACACGCGAGTTCCTCTACGTGGACGACTGCGTCGAAGGCCTGGTACTCGCCGCGGACCGCTACGACGGCGGCGAGCCGGTCAACCTCGGCACGGGCGTCGAGATCTCGATTCGCGAGCTCGCAGAACAGATCGCGGACCTCACCGGCTTCGCAGGCGAGATCGAGTGGGACAGCTCGATGCCGAACGGCCAGCCTCGCCGGAGTCTCGACGCGAGCCGCGCCCATGAGCTGTTCGGCTTCGAGGCGCACACACCGCTGCGCGCTGGGCTCGAGCGGACGATCGCGTGGTACCGCGAGCACGCCGGCGCGACCGCCGGCGCGCAGGCGTGAGCTCGGAAGCGGCGCCGGCGCCACCAGCGGTCGCGGCGATCGGCGCGCGCCTCGCCAAGGCATCCGCGATCCTGAGCTCGGTTCGCCCCGCCTATCTGCTCGGCGTCCTCGTGGTCGTGCAGTGGCTGGCGGTGCTCGCCCTTGCCGCGACGGTCAGGCACAACGGTTGGCTCTACTATGCAGGCGGCGACCAGCTCTGGCACTACTCCGGTGCCTACCTGCTCGCGCACGGGCACCTGCCGCCAGCCTATGTCGGCTACGGCTGGTCGATCATGTTGCTGCCCGTTTCGTGGTTCGCCGGCGCGAGCCTCGTCTCCGCGCTGCCGGCAATCGTCGTCTTCAACACCGTGATCCTGCTGCCGGTCGCGCTCTTATGCGTGTACGGGATCGCCAGCCGGATCGCGGGCCGACTCTTCGGCTACTTCGCTGCGGTGCTCTGGATCGCGCTTCCTTACCTCGGAATCCTGTTCGTGGAGCCGGGCTACCACCAGAAGTACACGGAGCTCACACTGCCTCAAGCCCTAGGGCTGAGCTCTGTGCCGGATTTCCCTGCAACTGTCGCACTCCTGGTCTCCGCGTTCTTCTGCCTTCGCACGCTCGACTCGGCGGGCTGGCAACCGGCCGCAGCTGCAGGACTTGCCGCCGGCTGGTCGATCGCGATCAAGCCCTCGAACGCGATCTTCCTGGTCGCGCCCGCATTGCTGCTGATCGTCGAACGGCGGCGCGCGCTGCCCGTTTTCGTCGCGGGCCTCTTGCCCGCGGCTCTAACCCTCGCGCTCTGGAAGTTCCGCGGCCTGGGCGAGCTCGCGGCCGCACCCGCAGAGCCGGTCCAGCTCGCTGCTGGAGTCGGGGATCTGATCCACCGAATTCACAGCCCGAGCCTGAACAGCTGGGCCCATCTGCGCCAGGTGCTCGACGCCTTGCGCGAGCACTTCTGGGCGGCGCGTGTAATGGAATGGCTTCCGGTCGCGGGCTCCATCGGACTTCTCGCGAGATCCCGGCGCGCCTTCCTGCTCGTCGGAAGCTGGTTCATCGTCTTCCTGCTCGCCAAGGGGACGTACATTCCCGCATCGATCGACGACGCGAGCTTCTTCCGCATCCTGATGCCGGCGTTTCCCGCTTATCTCTTGCTGGCGGCAGCGATCGTCCTCCTCGTACCCGGAGTCCGTGCCCGGCCGGCACGACCAGCTCCGATTCTGAGCGGCCGCAGGCTGAGCATCGTCTTCGCCGCCGCCGTCTTGGTATTCGCAGCGCTGCCACTCGGCGTGATCGGCGCAACTCCCCGGCTCCACGACGGCGGCCGCCAAGCAGTTCGCCTGGGAGACAACCTCGTCCCGGTCGTGCCCGCCGTCGGGCTTGCGGCTACGACCGCTGGAGGCGTTGTTCATCTCGAGTGGCGACCGCGTCCGGCCCGTGGGACCGCAGTCTTCTATCGGGTGCTGCGGGCGGAGGGCGCCGGCGGAGGTGCGCAGTGTGCCGGGAGGCTTCGCAACTCGTCCGACAATTGCGAGCTGTCCGCGGCCGACTTGGGATCGGTGCGGGCGCCGTCGTTCGACGATCGACCTGGTCCCGGAAGTTGGTCTTACCGCATCGGGGTCGCCGCGAACTGGCTCAACGATCCGTCACTCGGCGACGTCTACTTCGTCAGCGCTCCGGTCAGCGTGGCGATTCCGTAACGCCTTCGCGCTGCTGCTGCTCGAGCAGAGCGAGGCGCTGAGCAAGGATCGTGTTCTGGTCGGAGAGCCGTGAGATGACGGTCGAGTAGTGCAGCAGCACCATGAGGATGAAGAGCGCGCCCACGGCGCCGAGGATCGCCGGCGGATACGTCTCGACGCCGAACCAACCTGCGATCGTGTTGAGTCCGTCACGCCAGACGGACAGCGCCAGGAGCACGGCGCCGGTCAGCAGCCAGAGCAGCGCATAGCGTTCGCGCAGACGCCGCGAGCGAATCAACTCGAAGACGACCACGAGCAGCAGGAAGGACGCGACCGCCGCGGCGATCGATACGGGAAGCGGTGTCATCGGCGATGCTCCTTCTCTAGCGGGACGGCGTAGCGACGAAAGAGGCCGACGAAGATCGCGAGCAGCACCTTCGTCATGTAATAGATCGAGCGCAGCGCAGTGATCGACGATGCGCCTCCCCCTCGCTCGCGCATCTCGACTGGAACCTCCTGCAGGCGCAGCCTGTGCTTGACGCACATGATCGTGGCCTCGACCTCGGGATAGTCGTGCGGATAGTCCGCGGCGAAGAGCGCGATGCCCTTCCTGTTGACGGCCCGGAAACCTGAGGTGGTGTCCGTCACCTTTTGGCGCACGACGGCCGACACCACCCACGCGAACAGCCTGATCCCGAACCGGCGCGCGAAGGAGGACTGATAGCCGCTGCCGCTCGCGAAACGCGATCCCACACAGAGATCCGCTTCCCCGGCGACGACGGGTGCGAGGATCGTTGGCAGCTGCGACGGGTCATGCTGTCCATCGCCGTCGACCTGGACCGCGATGTCATAGCCGCGCTCAAACGCGAAGCGATAGCCCGTCTGAACGGCACCGCCGATGCCGAGGTTGAAGGGGAGCCGGAGCACGTGCACGCCGCGATCCGCGGCCAGCCCGGCCGTCCGGTCCGTGGAGCCGTCGTCGACCACCACGATGTCGAATCCCGGATCGAAGGCGCGAATCTCGTCGATGACTCGGCCGATCGTCTCCTCCTCGTTCAGCGCAGGGACGATCGCGATGCGCCGCAACTCGGCAATCTGCGCAAGCACGTCTTCGCGCGGCCGCGCCGAGGCCTCCGCGAGCTCAGCCACCGGCGGCCACCGGCGACTGCAGACCCACGAGCTCGAGGATCTGCCGAGCACGATGCGCGTAGGTGTGCTCGTCGAGCACACGTTCCCGCGCGCGCTGTCCCATCGTCTCGGCTGCCCCGGGATCGTCCAGCAGCTCGCGATAGGCAGCGGTTGCTTGGTCCGCGTTCGAGACGACGCGCAGCTCCGAGCCGACGTCGAACCACCGCTCGATCCCTTCGTGTGGATTGGACACGATCGCCGCCCCGGACGCGGCAAGCTCGAACGGCCGGCAGGTCGACGACGCGTACACGGTTGCGTGAGAGCGCCGCGTGATGTTCAGGTTGATCCTCGCGCGCGAGATCGCCTGTGCGAAGACATTGAAGGGAACGTCGCCGATCAGGCGCGCGTTTCCGGTGTCCCCCTGGAAGTCCCTCCCGCCGAGGGCGAAGTCGATGTCTGGATCGTGCCGGCTCGGTTCGCCGACCAGGTCCTGCATCCATTCGCGCCGAAACTTGTCTCCGTAGCCATAGAAGAAGACGTCGTGCTCCTTCTCGACGGCCGCCGGCTGAAACAGTTCCGGGTCCGCAGCCCAGAAGACGGCTTCCGCGCGCTGCGCCCCCAACTCACGCAGGCGGTCGAGCCCACCCTCGGAGTTCGAGAGCACGAGGTCGTACTCCGACGGATCGGCACCGTGGTAGTAGTTGAACCCCGTGTCCATTCCTCCGAACTCCGGCAGGCTCATGGGCACGTCGCCGTCGTAGAACACGACCGGGACGTCGAATCGTTCACGCAGTCGCGTCGGGATACCGCGCAGGTGTGCCATCGGCACGGTGAAGACGATCACCGCGGCAACGTCGCGTTCCCGTTCGAGGATCCGCTCGAGATGCCGCTGCCAACGCGGCGTGACGTAGTGCCAGATCGCCTCGCGCGTCAGTCTGTCTCCGACCGTGTCGTCCGGGTTGTCCTCGCCGCGCCGCAGCAGCGTGTCGCCTCTCAGGCGCGCGGCGAGCCCGCGGGCTCCCGCGAAGAGCTCGGCCTCCCGGTAGAGCGGATTGGGCGCCGTCCGCCACCAGGGCGATTCGATCGCGCGCCCACGGTACGGCGTGACGATGAGGTCGACCCCGACCTCGTTGAGGCCTTTCCAGATCTGCCACCACGCGGGCGTACAGCCGTAGCGGAAGTCGAGGTCGGTCGCGGACGCGACCGCGAGGATTTTGGCACCAGCCACGCGATCAGTATGGCGAACGGATGTGTCGGCTCAGTAAGCGCCGCGCCGCGCCAGGACGGCGGGCAGCGTCCTTGCCAGGATCGTGATGTCTAGCCAGACCGACCAGTTCTCGATGTAGTAGAAGTCGAGCCGGACGAGATCGTCGAAGCTCAGATCGATGCGGCCGGAGACCTGCCAGAGGCCCGTCATCCCCGGGAGCACGAGATAGCGCTTCCGGTGCCAGGGCAGCAGCTGTTCATAGTCGCGAATGGGAAGCGGCCGCGGACCGACGAGCGACATCTCGCCCCACAGGACGTTGAGGACCTGCGGCATCTCGTCGAGCGAGTAGCGGCGCAGGAACCGCCCGACCGGCGTGACCCGAGGGTCGTCCTTGATCTTGAAGAGCGGACCGGAGGCCTCGTTGTCGGCCTCGAGCGCGCCCTGCCGCGCGGCCGCGTCGGCGTACATCGTCCGGAACTTCATCATCCCGAAGGGCCGCTCGCTGAGTCCGATACGCCGGTCGCGATAGAACACCGGCCCGCGCGAGCTGAGCTTGACCGCACCTGCCACCGCTAGCCAGAGCGGCAAGCCGGCGACGATGACGATGCTCGACACCACGAGGTCGAAGCCGCGCTTCAATGCCCATTCGGATCCGGCGAGCGCCGGAGGGCGTAACTCGAACAGCGGCGCCCCTTCGCCCGGAATGTATTCGGCCCGCTGCAGGAGCAGCTCGGTGGTGCGCGGCGCGATCTTGACCTTGGCTCCGTAGCGGTGAGCCTCTTCGACGAGCTCGAGCAGCTCGCGCTCGGCAAACCCACCATCCGTCACGATGAGCTCGTGGACGTCGTGCTCGCGCAGTATGCGTGGCACCGCGTCGAGGCCACCCAGCACGCGCAGGTCCCCGGCATCGCCACCAGGAGCGATCGCGCCGAGGAAGTCGTAGCGAATCCCGCTGCGATCTGCGCCGAGCGTGCGGCGCAGAGCCGCCAGCTGCTCTCCCTCTCCGACGAGCACCGTCCGACGTCGTACGCCGGTGAGAGTCAGAACATCACGTGTCAGCACCTCGTAGCTTGCGCGGAGGATGCCGATGAAGAGTGCCGTCGTGACGACAGCCGTCGGCGTCAAGCCGTAGGTCGTGAAGTGGTAGCCCGTCCCGAGGCCGAATGCGAGCGTGATCACCGCGACGAGCACGATCGAGAGCACGATCTGGCCGACGCCGGTGCGGAGCTCACGCCGCCGGTAGAGGCCGCCCACCCAGAACACGAGCACCGTGATCACCGTGAGGAAGGGCAACCACTCGGTCTCACTGTCCCAGAGGATTCCCCAGAGCGGCGGCCACTGGCCGAGGTAGAGCTCCCGGAAGATGAGCGCGACAAAGATGCCGAGGACGAGGCCCAACAGGTCGAGCACCACGAGGGTCGCGACGCTGGCGAGGCGCCGGGCGACGGCCAGGAGAGTGGTGCCGGAGAGGAGGTAGGGCCGGGCCGAGCGGATGTCTTCGACCGGCGCCGGCCGGGGCTCGGCCGGCGCGGCTGGCTTCGTGCTCACCCGCCGGAGTGTACTTCCGGGGGTTCCAGTGGCCGACAACGCTAGGCTCGACCGGTGGGCCTGGAGCAGCTGAGCGAGCGGTACGCCGAGCACAACCGCGTCGAACGGGGCGCCGGCTTCGTCTTTGCAGGTCCCGAGCGCGTCGAGCTTTTTCGGCGCTATGTCGGTGGGCCTGGCCGCCACGTCCTCGATCTCGGCTGCCGTGACGGGGCGCTGACGCAGGCCTACGCCGGCGGGAACGAGATCGTCGGCGTCGACGCCGACCGCGACGCTCTCGCCGAGGCCGAGAAGCTCGGGATCGAGACCCGTTGGGCGGATCTCGACGACGCGCTGCCGTTCGAGGACGGCTCCTTCGACGTCGTCGTCGCGGGCGAGCTGCTCGAGCACCTCCGCGATCCGCGACGGGTCGTCTCCGAGGTGCTACGTGTCCTGCGACCGCGTGGCACGTTCGTTGCGTCCGTTCCGAACGCCTACCGCTTGAAGAACAGGCTTCGCTTCCTACTTGGGCGCAAACCCGAGGACGACCCCACGCATCTGCAGATGTTCACGCCGCACGACCTGCGCGCGCTGCTCGCCGGCTTCGAAGACGTTCAGCTGCATCTCATCGCGGGCCGCCTCGTCCCGCTTCATGCACGGCTGTTTGCGAACGACATCGTCTTCTCGGGCCGCAAGTCGCGCTGAAGCTCGTCGAGGTCCGTCGCGGTCCTCTTCAGTGCGAGGAAGCCGAGGCCGAAGCGCAAA
>DASVEU010000170.1:0-7844 GCA_036380395.1 Gaiellaceae bacterium | reverse complement strand
GTCATGAGCTCTGCGAGCCTGCCGACGTTCCTGCTCGCACGGGCTGTCACGCAGAGTCGGCGGCTGCCCTATCTCGTCGCAGCATTGAGCGTTTGCATTCCCTGGATCCCGCTCTCGTCCATGCTCATGACTGAGGTGGTGGCGTATCCCGCGTTCGTGTGGGCGGTGCTGGCCGTCTACCGTGCCGTCCTCTCGCCGCGGGCGCGGAACGACGTCGTGATGGTCGTCGCGCTCGGGGTGGCGACTCTCGCGCGAACGCAGTTCCTCGTCCTCTTCCTCGTCGTTCCCATTGCGTTCTACGTTCACGAACTGGCATTCACGGAGGCGCCTTCTCGTCTGTCGCGCGCCCGTGTCGCCGGGCTGAAGCTCGTGGAGTCGCATCGGCCGTTGACGGCCGGATATGCCTTTTTGTTGGTCGCCGCAGTCGTGCTGCTCGCCGTCGGCCGACTGTCGAGCGCACTCGGCACGTATTCGGTGACGGCCGAGGGAAACGTTCTTCCGAGTGGCATGGGCCGCTCACTACTCGAGCACCTCGCGCCGCTCGGCCTCGGCCTCGGGATCCTGCCGTTCGTGCTGGGGGTTGCCTGGCTCTTCGCGAACTTCGTCCGGCCGCGTGCGCGGGAGCAACACGCCTTTGCAGCGATCGCCGTCGTCACATTCGCGGTGCTGCTCGTCGAGGTGACCTCGTATGACCTTCGCTTCGGCCAGGGAAGGCTGCACGACCGCTATCTGTTCTACGTCGTGCCGCTCGTCCTGATTGCCTTTGCGGCGGCGCTCCGTGCGGAGCGCCGCCCGCACTGGTCGCTCTTCATCTCGGGGACGCTGCTGGCTGTCGCCTTCTCACGCGTCCCGGTGGTGCGTTACGAAAAGTTCAACGTCGACTCGCCGGTCGCGGTCCTCAACGACGCGCTCCTCGACGCGGGCGGCACGGTCGACGGTGCCCGAGTCCTCCTCGGGCTCGCGACGATCGTGCTCGTGCTTCTTTACTTCTTTGGCGCAGCGTTCCTTCGCCGCGCGCAGCTGACGATCGTCGTGCTCGTCTTCGCCGTCGGTGCGGTCACGACCGAGACCGCTCTTGCCTTCAACAGACTCCTGACCGTGGACGGTACGAGCGGGCGGCCGATCACGCTCGAGCAGGGTGGAGTGTTCGACTGGATCGACCGCAAGGTCGGACCGGGGGCGAAGGTGACGATGGTTCCCTATCCGATCCTCTACGGCGATTACTGGGAAAACGTCGCCTACTGGTGGAACGTCGAGTTCTGGAACGAATCGGTGCAGCGTGCCGCCACGTACGAGCAGGCGTTCACCGGGACGCCGGAGACGTTTCCGACGACGGAGCTGACCTTCGACCGCACCACCGGACGCGCAAACGTCTCGCCAAGCGTGTACGCCGTGCAGGGCATCGCGGAGGCGAGATTTCGGCTTGCCGGCTCCGAACTGGGGGAGGACCGAGGCGTGGCGTTGATCGCAGTCGACAGGCCCTGGCGCGCCGCGTGGCTGACGTTCGATCTCTACCGAGACGGTTGGACCGTGCCCAAGTTCGTGGGCAAGATCAGGGTCTTCGCGGCACCGGGACAGACGCAGTCGCTGATGAGGTTCCTCACCATCTCGGTTCGCGGTCCGAACGACGTTCCGCCGCGGCCGTTTCGCATCGGCTCGAACGCGACCAATTGGACGGCAGAGGCCGGCGAGCAGCCGACGAGCAAACAGATCTCCGTCTGCGTGCCGGCGCGCGGGTTCGCGGATGTGCAGATCCACGCACCGCATTACTCACCGATCTACGGCGACCCGAGGAGCGAGGCGAGCTTCGTCAGCTATGCGCGCTCGGGAGGCGTGCTCATCACCGGCATCGCGCTGGCCGACGAGACGACGCCTTGCTAGCTCGTGGGCCGCTAGAGCGAGTGGCAAACCGCCTGCAGGCAATCGGAGTAGAAGCGGCTACCTGCAACCGATCGGAGGACGTATGCGTGCTCGTGTACTCGTCGTCTGCCTGCTTGGCCTGCTGTGCCTTCCAGCGCTTGCACTAGCGGCCGTTTCAGCGGGGACCAAGACGTTCACGACAACGTTGCTCGGCAGCAATGAGGTGCCGAAAGGCGCCCCGAAGGGATCCGGCAAGGCGGTGGTCACACTCAATGCCGGGACGGGCAAGGTCTGCTGGACATTCTCGAGCCTGAAGGGAATCAGCAAAGTGAACGCCTCCCATATCCACAAAGCGGCGAAGGGAACGTCTGGCCCCGTTGTCGTCGCCTTCTTCACCGGCGCGTTGAAGACGAAAGGCTGCGTGAAGGCATCGAAGTCCCTGATCAGTGCTATCGAGAAGAAGCCCAGTGCCTACTACGTCAACATCCACACGGCGAAGTATCCGGCTGGAGCAATCCGCGGACAGCTGTAGGTAGCACAACACTCCCGCTTCCGCGAGGTCGCCGAACGACGGCCTCGCGGAAGCGAGGGCGTCCCCTATGAAAGGTGCCCCCTATAGCGACGTCTTGGTGTCAGACACTTTGCCGTACTGCCCACGAGGAAGTCCCGCATACCGCGCGATCGGTGTAGTCAAGCCGTTTGGCCTCTCGTCGCTCGTAGCCAGGTCCCAGTGTCAGACACTGTGACGAACCTTCAACGCACGTTTCAGAGAGCAGCGACTTGCCATGTCTTCGAACGCTTGCTCGGAGTTGCGAATCGCCTTCTCGCTGTCGAATGCCGAGCGCCGGCCCGATGCCCGCTCGGGAGGCGCGCTCGTGACGGGCATCGCGCTCGCGGACGAGACCAGGCCCTGCTAGTTCCACTTTTCGTGCTTGCTCGTCCTATTCTCTGCTCGTGGCCCGTGACAGCACTCGGCTGAATGTCACGCTCGACGCTCAGTACGCCGAGAAGCTCTCCCGGCTCGCCAAGCGGACACATACGCAGGAGGGGACCCTGGCGCGGTCCCTCCTTTCGCAGGCCCTCGACGAAGCCGATCCTGATCCACGCCACGCTGCGGATCTCCTCGACGGCATCCCCGGCGCCTACGAACGCGCGCTGCTTGGGCGCGACCAAGCGAAGGCTGGCCAGACACTCCCGCTTGACGATCTCTAGCGATCGCGGCAGGTTCGTGCGTCGGATGTGCCGACTCCCGCTACGCTCGACCCATGTCCACAGATGTCGAGAAGGAGACCGGTGAGATCGACTTCGAACGGGAGGTCGAGGATGCAGTGGCCTCGCTCCCTCGCGAGCTTCGGGATGTCATCTCCAATGTCGCGATCGTCGTCGAGGTGGAGCCGCCGCCCGGCCAACCGCTACTCGGCCTGTATCAGGGCATTCCGCTGACGCGACGCGGAAGCGGTTACAGCGGCGTTCTGCCGGACAAGATCACGATCTACCGCGGGCCGCTCGAGCGCCTCTACGGCGCCGACCGGGAAAGTCTGCGCCGGCAGATCCGGCGCGTGGTCCTCCACGAAGTTGCGCACCACTTCGGGATCAGCGACGAGCGTCTCGAGGAGCTCGGGCGGTACTAGCCGGTGAAGTCCACGATCCCTTTGAGATCCGCGAACGTGACTTCGTAGTCGAGCACTTCTTCCACCTGCACGTTGGCGACCGACGCCATCCGCTCGAGGAACTCCATTCGAGCGACGCGGTGGCGCTCAGCCACTTCCCGGGTCTTCCAGAAGCTCAGTCCGAGCGTCGTCTCTTCCCTGGAGAGCAGCAGAAATCCCAGAAACCCGTCGATGTCGTGAAGCCACCTGACCATCTCTTCGCCCACGATCGTCGCATTCTCGATCGGCTCATCCCCGGTGTTGACGCGCGTGAGACTGACGTACACGCTGCTCCCTTCCCGAGCACGCTTCCGTCCGCAATCTTGGCACGTCCGCTGCTGCCGTTGTCGCCGGCCGATGCAATCAGTAGCCTCGCCGGGCAATGCGCTTCGCCACGAAGTCTTGCTTCGTCACGTTGACTGTGCTGCTCGCCTTGCTCTCGATTGCCTGGACCGCAGCGGCAGCGGCTCCCGCGGTTCCCCGCGAGAAGAAAATCGCGAGCTACTGCAGCTCATCCGGCGACGTCTGCTACGGAATCTTCAATCGCAGAGGCAAGGTCTACCTGCGGATCACGACGGCGGCGCGCTACTTCGGGCGCTACAAGCTCTGTGTCCGTCTGCTCCCGCCGGGCTCGGGCGCCGAACACGCGCTGCGCTGCGGTTCCTTCCCGGTCTTCCGGCAGGGCGGCTCGACGTGGGGGTCGTCCGTGAACTACGCGCGTCAGTACCCGGTGACCGTTCCCGGCAGGTACCGCGTGACCTGGAAGCTGGGCGCGTCCCCGCTGGGTCCGCCACTGCAGTTCCGGCTGCCGCTCGCCTAGGAACCGTTCCAGCTCAGGAAATCAGCGCTGCATCCTGGCCGAGCGCCAGGGCGCATGCCTCGTCGAGCGTCAACGTTCGTCCATTTTCGTAATGAGTCGCGTAAGTGTTCGTGTCCAGATGCGCGAGCGTCCGGGCGAGCCAACGGTCATAGAGAATCTGGTGGTCGGGCTGACGTTTCGCACCGATCGAGGCACGGGCCGCGTCGCTCGCGCCGAACAGTGTTGCGGCGCGGTCCACCTCGCCGGCGGTCGCCGCGAGACCGGCGAACGTATCGAGGCAGACGGCTATGCCGTGCGGCTCGGCGAGCTCGCGCGCGAGGGCGAGGCTCTCGGCGAGCAGGCTCGTCGCCCGCTCACTGTCCCCGAGCTCGACCATCGCCGCGGCGAGCGAGCGAGAGGCGGCGCCGATCTCGCGGTCGTCGCCGACGTCGCGCGCCAGCTCGAGCGCGTCTGTCAGCCAGGTCACCGCCTCCGGCACATCATCTGCTGTCAGGGCCATGAGCCCGACGTTCTCCTTGGCCAGAGCTTGCCCGCGGAGGTCATCGAGCGACGCGAAGTACTCGATGCTCTCTTTGTACAGATCGCGCGCTGCATCAAGCTCACCGCTGAAGAAGGCGAGGTTGCCGAGGTTGACGAGCGCAGATGAGATGACGCGCGTCGCTCCGGCGGCGTGGGCGTCTTCGAGCGCGGCCTTGAAGCTCACGCGGGCTGCGTCGAACTCCCCCTGCTCTCCGGCCAGGATCCCGGACATGTTGAGCGCGTTCGCACGCAGCTCCGACGGCACACTGGGCGTGGCGGCGAGCGCGGACTCCAGGGCCTCACGGCCCTCGACCAGGTAGCCGTGAATCTGCCAGAACCTGCGTACCCCGACAGCGAGTCGCAGCGCCGACGACGGGTCATCGCTGTCGAGCGCGAAGGCTAGGGCCGCACGCAGGTTGTCGTGCTCGTCTTCGAGGCGGTCGAACCAGGCGATCTGCTCGCGGTCGGCGAGCTTCGGCTCGGCCTCCTCCGCCAGGGAGACGAAGTGTTCGAGATGTCGGCGGCGAGTCGAGTCGCCGTCGCCCGAGCGTGACAGTCTCTCGAGCGCGTATTCGCGCACGATTGCGAGCATCGAAAAGCGAGCCTCGCCCGCATCGGTCTCTCGCTGGCGCACGAGGCTCTCGTCGACGAGCGCTGCAAGTCCTTCGAGCACCGACCCGTCGCCGCCGCAGACGGCTTCGGCCGACGCAAGCGTGCAGCCGCCTGCGAACACGCCGAGCCGCTCGAAGAGGCGCTGCGCTTCAGGCTCGAGCAGGTCATAGCTCCAATCGAGTGTCATGCGAAGCGTCTGCTGGTGCTGAGGCGCGTCGCGCCGTCCGCCGGTGAGGAGCTCGAGCCTGTTTCCCAGCCGCGAGAGCAGCGCCATCGGCGGTAGCAGCTTCGTTCGCGCCGCGGCGAGTTCGATCGCCAGGGGCAAGCCCTCCAGGCGTGCGCAGATCTCGGCCACCGCGCCTGCGTTCCGCTCGCTCAGCGCGAAACTCGGATCGGCAGCCTGTGCGCGGGCGATGAAGAGCTCGGCCGCCTCGTCCTCGGCGAGGGGCGGGACCGGGAACTCGCGTTCCGCTGCAATGCGGAGGGGCGCGCGGCTCGTCACGATCACCTTCAGCCCCGGCGAGCCGTCGAGTAGGCGCGCGATGCTCCCCGCCGCAGGCAGCACCTGTTCGAAGTTGTCGACGAGGAGAAGCAGTTCAGTTCCCTTCAGCTCCTCGATCAGCACTTCCTCCGGATCCGCACCCACTTCACGAATCGCGAGTGCCTCCAGGATCGTCCGCGCGACCAGCGCCGGCTCGCGGAGAGTCGCAAGAGTCACCACGGCCGTCCCGTGCTGAAACTCGGGGGCGAGGCGCCGGATGAGCTCGAGGGCCAGCCGGGTCTTGCCGATGCCGCCGATCCCGGTGAGCGTGACCAGCCGTGCGTCCATGTCCCTGACGACATCGGCGAGGACGGCGAGCTCCTGCTCGCGGCCGAGGAGCGGAGTCGGAGGCGTCGGCACCTGCCGCGGCGACGGCGGGGCCGATTGTGGCACGTTCGGCGAGAGCGACGGGTCGTGGGCGAGGATTGCTCGCTCGAGCTGCTTGAGTGATTCGCTCGGCTCGATCCCGAGCTCGTCGACCAAGGCCCTGCGCGCGCGCTGGTAGACGGCGAGCGCGTCGGCTTGCCGGCCCGAGCGATAGAGCGCGAGCATAAGCTGCGCGCGAAACCGCTCCCTGAGCGGGTGCTCGCCTACCAGTTGCTCGAGCTCGCCGACGAGCTGGCCGTGGCGGCCGAGCGCGAGATCGGCGTCGATCCGGTCTTCGAGCGCGGCCAGTCGAAGCTCCTCGAGCCGGACGACCTCGGCCTGCGCGAACGGCTCCCAGGCGAGGTCGGCGAGCGCCGCCCCGCGCCAGAGTGCGAGCGCCGCACGCAAGGTATTGGCGCCACCCGCCGCGTCACCGGCGTCGAGCGCTGTCCTTCCTTCCTCGCTGAGCCGCATGAACTCGAAGAGGTCGACGCTGTCGGCTTCGATGACCAGCCGGTAACCGGGCGGTGCGGTCTCGAGCGCGCCTTCGGGCAGAAACTTTCTCAGCTGCGAGATGTAAACCTGGATCGTGTTCCGCGCCGTCTCGGGCGGGTTCTCGCCCCAGAGCGCGTCGATCAGGCGATCGCGCGAGACGACGCTATTCGCCTCGAGGAGCAGGACGGCCAGCAGCGCGCGTCGCTTCTGCCCCCCGAGCGCGATCTGTGTTCCGTCGCTGCTGACAGTGAGGGGGCCGAGGAGGCTGAACTGTTGACGGGCCGATGTCACCACTCCTTCCCGCGTGGGTCTTAGCACGATTTCAGCGCTCTTTCAGCGTTTCTTCAGCGGCCGGAGCCAGGATCGTGGCCGTGAATCCACTGCAAGCCAACAGTCCGGAGAGAACTGCGGCGATCAGGGGCGGGACGGCCGAGGCCGTCGCGGCCGTCCCGTGGCCCGAGAGGAGGAACCGTGAGGCGCAGCAACAGTTGGAGCTAGGGGCGCCGTCGGACCGGAGGGGCGGCGCTGCGGGGCCGCCCGCCGCTCCGCGGATCAGATGGCTGGCCTGAGGAAAGCCTCATCGAGGTTGATCCCCGAGCGCCTCGCAAGGCCGCTCGGGTCGTCCTCGTTCCGCCGGCTCGCGCTCGGTAAGAGCATCTCCTACCTCGGCGATTGGCTGATGGTGGCGGTGCTCGTCGGTTGGGTCTACCAGTCGACCTCGTCGGTCGCGCAGGTCGCCTTGCTGATGGCAATCAGGCTCGTGCCGCCCATAGTCGGAGGCGGCCTCGCGGCGTCACTCGTCGATCGGCTGCCCCGGCGACGCGTCCTCATCTGGAGCGAGGCCGCCTCAGCAGCGACGATCGTCGGTGCGCTCTTGGGGGTGATGGCCGGCTCCAGGGCGGCCGTCTTCGCGTTCGTCGGCCTCTGCGGCCTCGTCTCGATGGTTTCCACCGTCGCGGGGAACGCACTGATTCCGATGGTC
>DASVEU010000169.1:0-9859 GCA_036380395.1 Gaiellaceae bacterium | reverse complement strand
GCCGTGCTCAAGAAGAAGATCGCGGCGCGGATCTCCGTGACACGCGCGTCCGGCGTGACCGCGGAGCTCTTCAGCCCGCGCCACGTGAAGCTGTACACCTGGCGCTTCTCGCTCAAGGCGGGCCGCTCGATCGTGAAGTTGCGCCTACCGCATCAGGTGCGCCGCTCCGGTGCCTACACCATGCGCTGGACCGCACGCTCGGGCCGCGAGTCGATCTCCCACAAGCTCACGATCCGGCTCGTGGGTGCGAATAACGTGATCGCCGTGCCTGCTCGGGTGCTCCTGGCCGGGCCGGCAGCCGGCGGCATCAGGGGAGCCCTCACGACCCAGAAGCCCAAACTCATCACCGCCTCCGGCGTCGAGCCGACCTTCGACGCAGCGGCCAGTAGGCGCACGGATGTCCGTGTGATCGTGGTCGATGTCGACGCCTTCGGTGTCTCCCTCATCCGTGACCTGCACGCAGTGTTCCCCTCGACCAAGATCGTCGCTCTCACCTCGGGCCCGAAGCAGATGGCGGCGTCGCTGAAGGCCGGCGCGGCGATCGCGCTACCCCGCTCTACACCCGCCTCGACCCTCGGCCGCCTGATCCAGAGGCTCCTGGCAAAGCCGGCGAAGCCTGTGAAGGTGGCCTGACCGTCGCACCAGAGCGCCGGCCACCTGCACTACTCGAGCGAGGGTTCAGGTTCGCTCCGCGCTCCCGTGGGTCAGCCGCCCGGTTTCCAGAGCGGCTCGTCGCGGCCCGCGTCGGCGTTCGCGGAGCGCGCTGCGATGAACAGAAAATCGGACAGCCTGTTGAGGTAGGCGAGCACGAGCGGGTTGATCTCGTTCTCCTCGTTCGCCGCCAGCGCGTCGCGCTCTGCGCGCCGGCACGTCGTCCGCGCGACGTGCAGACGGGCGGCCGCCTCGGTTCCGCCGGGCAGGATGAAGCTCGTGAGCATCGGCAGTTCGGCGTTGAGCTCGTCGCAAAGCTGTTCGAGTCGATCCACTGCGGCCTGCTCGACTCGGAGTCGATCCGTGACGCCGAACGGAACGGAGAGGTCGGCGCCGACGTCGAAAAGGTCGTTCTGGATCCGACTGAGCGGTGCGCGCAGATGCTCCTGGAGGCCCGCGGCCGTCAGGACGACACCGAGGGCCGCGTTCAACTCGTCGACGGTCCCGAACGCACCGATGCGACAGTCGAGCTTCGGCACCCGCGAGCCGTCGCCGAGCGACGTCTCTCCGCCGTCCCCCGCCCGCGTGTAGATGCGCGTGAGCCGCACCGGTTCGTCGCGGCGACGCGGGCTCAAGCGACGGTCCTACGAATTGACACGAACTCGGCACCCACGCGTGCGTCGGACAGCGGTATCGTCGATTGCAGTGGGTGGTGGGTGACAACCCCCACCCGGGTGGGGACCTGTACGCGCGTGTACATCAAGAGAAGGCGCACGGTCAACCGGCCACCAGAGATCGTTCCGTTGTCCCGAGGATGCTGCGCGCGATCACGAGACGCTGAATCTCACTGGTGCCTTCGTAGATCTCGGTGATCTTCGCATCGCGGTAGTACCGCTCCACCGGAAACTCCTTTGTGTAGCCGTACCCGCCCAGAATTTGGATCGCCTCCGCGGTTTGCCGCCTCGCCATCTCTGACGCGAACAGCTTCGCCTTTGCACCCTCCTCGGTGTGCCGCCGGCCCTGCTCCTTCAACCAGGCCGCGCGGTACACGAGCAGCCGCGCGGCGTCGATCTCCATCGACATGTTTGCGAGCTTGTGCTGGATCGCCTGGAAGTCGGCGATGCGATGCCCGAAGGCACGCCGCTCGGCCGCATACTCGCGCGCAACCTCGTAGCCGGCCTGCGCGATCCCGAGTGCCTGCGCACCGATGCCGATGCGGCCGCCGTCGAGCGTTCCCATCGCGACTCGAAAACCACGGTTCTGCTCGTGAAGCAGCCGGTCTCGACCGACCTGTGCGCCCTCGACCACGATGTCGCTCGTCACAGAGGAGTTGAGCCCGAGCTTCTCCTCGTCACGGGTCACGCGCACGTGTTCTGCATCGAGGATGAACGCGCTCACGCCTCGAGCCCCCGCGACCTCGGGATCGGTGCGCGCGAACAAGATGAACGTCCCCGCGTGGCGCCCGTTCGTGATCCATTGCTTCGCGCCGGTGATCGTCCAGCCGTCAGTTGCCGCTTCCGCTCGCGTCCGGAGCGCGCCCGCGTCTGATCCGGCCTCCGCCTCTGTGAGCGCGAAGGCGCCGAGCTGCTCGCCGCGTGCGAGCGGTGGCACGAAACGCGACATCTGCTCGTCGGTCCCGTACGCCAGAATCGGTAGCGTCGCGGCGCTCGTGTGAACCGCGACGGTCACGCCGACGCCAGCGTCTGCGCGCGACAACTCCTCGAGCACCAGGACGTAGGAGAGGAAGTCTGCACCGGCGCCGCCGTACTCCTCCGGCACGCACACGCCCATCAGGCCCAACTCGGCAAGCTTCCCGAACAGCTCGCGCGGAAAGTGATGCTCACGATCCCAGTGGGCTGCATGTGGATCGATCTCGGCCCGCGCAAAGTCACGCGCGAGCGCCTGGATCTCTCGCTGGTCCTGCGTGAGGTCGAAGTCCACGTCGCAGGCGATGATACGTGGCGCCTCTACGGGCCCTGTGCCCGCGTGCTCGGCCGGGCTACGCCGCGGCGAGCTCGCGGCGGATCTCGCGCAGCGCCGGCTCGACCATGACGAAGGCGTCGACCACGTCGGGATCGAACTGACGCTTTCGCTGCTCGAGGATCTCGGCATGCGCAGCGTCCCAGCTCATGGCGCGGCGATAGGGCCGATGACTCGTCATGGCGTCGAGCGCATCGGCGACCGCGAAGATGCGCGCACCGAGTGGGATCTCGTCGTGGACGAGGCCGTCCGGATAGCCGCGCCCGTCCCAGCGTTCGTGGTGAGAGCGCACGATCTTGAGGCCTTCGCCCTTCAGAAAGACGACGCCGGACAGCATTGCCTCGCCGAGGACGGTGTGCGTCTGCATCTTGCGCCGCTCCGCCGGGCTGAGCGGGCCGGGCTTCTGGAGGATCCCGTCGGGAATCCCGATCTTGCCGACGTCGTGCAGGAGGAACCCGTACGGCGCGCTCTCGTCGCGCACAAGTGCTCCCTCGCCGACGGCCTGTGCGAGAGCCGTCGCGTAGCTCTGCACGCGCTGAGAGTGCGCGCGGGTGCCCGTGTCTTTCGACTCCAGCGCGCCCGCGAGCGCCGAGACCGTTTGGAGGTACGCGCTCTGCAACAGCTCGCGTTGGGCGCGCTCGACGCCCAACATGTGCCTCAGGTCTCGCGCGTAGAGCAGCAACTCCTCGTCGGGCCCTTGAGTGCGCTTCTCCGCGGCCCGGAAGGGAACGCCGAACAGACCGCCTCCCGCCAGGCGCTCCGCGACGGCGAGCAACTCGAGCGGGCTGAACGGCTTGCGCACGAACGCGTTGGCTCCCGCCTTCTTCGCGGCGACTTCGGTGCCGCCCTCCGAGCCGGTCAAGAGCACGATCGGGATGTCACGCGTGGCCGGCGCGGCCTTCAGCTCGGCACTGAGCTCGAGGCCGGTCGTCCCCGGCATGTTGATGTCGAGCACGATCACGTCCGGCCTCGCGCTCTTGATCTTCCGGCGCGCGGCACCGGCGTCTTCGGCTTCGACCACGGCTACGTCGGCGACCTCGAACGTCGTCTTCAGCAAGGTGCGAAGCGCAGGATCGTCATCTACCAGCAGGATCCGCAACGCGCGGTGCCTCCCTTTTCCCGGAACCTGAGTGCTTTTGTCGGCAGCGGGCTCGGCAGACTTGAGCCCTCGGAGAGACAGACGCGTTTACGGTCGAAAACCCTGCGCCTAGGGTTGTTTATGCGTTTCTACGAATATTCGTAGAACCCTGAGCCGCTCTTCCGGCCCAGTTTTCCGGCAACGACGAGCTCGCGCAGAAGCGGGCACGGTGCGTAGCGGTCGTCCCCGAGGCCGTCCCGCAGCACCTCCATGATCGCGGTGCAGGTGTCGAGTCCGATCAGGTCGGCAAGCGCCAGCGGCCCGAGCGGGTGCGCGAACCCGAGCCTGGCGATCGTGTCGATCGCCTCGGCTTCCGCGACGCCGTCGTGCAGCGCCCACACGGCCTCGTTGATGAACGGCATCAAGATTCGGTTGGAAACGAAGCCCGGAAAGTCGTTCGCAACGGCAGGCGTCTTACCCAGTTCGCGCGCCAGCGCAGTGATCGCCGCAGCGGTCTCGTCCGAGGTGTCCCGGCCGCGGATGATCTCAACGAGTTTCAGGACGGGCACCGGATTGAAGAAATGCATCCCGATCACCCTGTCGGGACGTCCAGTCGCAGCAGCCAGCGACCCGATGGGAATGGACGACGTGTTCGAAGCGAGCACCGCTTCCACCGGCAGCTCTGCATCGGCCCGCCGGAAGATCTCCTCTTTCACCTCGGCGTCCTCGACCACTGCTTCGATCAAGAGGTCGGCCTGGACGAGATCCTCGACGGGCTCGACTCGCGCGAACACCTCCTGCGCGGCCGGGCCGCCTTTCTCTTCGAGCTTCGCAAGGCTCCTGAGCATCGTGTCGAGCGCGCGGTCCGTCGCACCCGGCTGCGCATCGTGGAGCGAGACACGTCGCCCTGATGCCGCGACGACCTGGGCGATGCCTCCGCCCATCTGGCCCGCTCCCACCACGAGCACGTGCGCGAATTTCATGTCGGCGAGCCTACGCCGCTACGAACGCCGGCGGCGTCCGATGAAGAGCCCGAACGGAAGGAGCAGGATCAGCGGCAGAAAGAACACGTGGCCGCCCGAAAGGACGTAGACGAGCACCGCGACGGCGAGCCCGCCGAGCAGCACTACGAACGTGCGAGGCATGGTCGCGATGTCACCACCCGCGACGTCACCTACACCTCGAGCAACAGTGCATCTCCCTGGCCGCCGCCGGAGCAGATGGCCGCCACGCCAAGGCCGCCGCCGTTGCGGCGAAGCTCGTAGATCATCGTGCCGAGAATGCGGGCGCCCGACGCCCCGATCGGGTGCCCCAGCGCAACTGCGCCCCCGTTCACGTTCACCTTCTCAGGGTCGACCTCGAGCATCTTGGCCGAGTTGAGCACCACCGAGGAGAACGCTTCGTTGAGCTCGACGCGCTCGACGTCGCCGATCTTCTTGCCGGCCTTTGCGAGGGCAGCCGCTCCCGCTTTAGCGGGCGTGCGCGCCAGGTATGCGAAGTCGTCGGCGACGTAGGCCTGCGAGATGATCGTCGCAAGCACCTCGAGCCCACGCTTCCGCGCGAACTCTTCGCTCGTCACGATGAGCGCACCCGCTCCGTCATTCACACCGGGTGCATTGCCGGCGGTCGTCGTCCCGTCCGGATCGAACGCCGGCCTCAGCCTGGCGAGCTTCTCGTAGGACGTATCGCGGCGCGGGCCTTCGTCGACGGCGAACTCGCCGACAGGAACGATCTCCTCGTTGAACTTGCCGTGGTCGATCGCGTCGACCGCCCGCTGGTGCGAGCGGAGCGCCCACCGGTCCTGATCCTCGCGCGGGATGCCGAGCTCGCGCGAGACGAATGACGCCTGCTCGACCATGTGCTTGTTGTCGAAGGTGGACGTGAGCCCGTCGTGCGTCATCAGATCGATCAGGGTCCCGTCCCCGAGCCTGTAGCCGAAACGCGCCTTCTTCAGTGCGTATGGCGCGTTGGACATCGATTCCATCCCACCGGCAACGACGACCTGGCTATCGCCGGCCCGGATCATCTGATCGGCGATCTCGACGGCACGGATCGAGGATGCACAGACCTTGTTGATCGTGTCCGAGCCGACCTCGATCGGCAGTCCTGCGCCGATCGAAGCCTGACGAGCGGGCGCCTGGCCGACTCCACCCTGAAGGACCTGGCCCATGATCACGTACTCGACCTCGTCGTTCCCGACGCCGGCGCGGTCGAGCGCAGCGCGGATCGCGATCGCGCCGAGCTCCGTCGCCTGCTTGTCGGCGAGCGAGCCGCCGAGCTTGCCAAACGGAGTTCGAACTGCGGAGACGATCACCGACCGAGCCATGGTTCGAGCGTACCAATAGGCTTCAGGTATGCCGACGCAGCACACAACCGTGAAGCGGCATCCGGAGCGCGGCGCCTACGACCGCGCGACGATCGACTCGATTCTCGACGAGGCGTTGATCTGCCATCTCGGCTTCGTCGCCGACGGCCGTCCGTTCGTCATCCCGACGATTCACGCCCGCGACGGCGACACGCTGTACGTCCACGGCTCACCGGGGAGCCGCATGCTCAGAGCCGCGAAGGAAGGAGTCGACATCTGCGTGACCGTGACGCTCCTCGACGGGCTCGTGCTCGCTCGCTCGGTTTACAACCACTCCATGAACTACCACTCGGTCGTCGTGCTCGGACGCGCGCTCGAGCTGACCGACCGTGACGAGAAGCTTCGGGCGATGCAGCGCGTCGTCGAGCACGTCGTTCCCGGACGCTGGGATGACGCACGCCGGCCGAATGACGGGGAGATCAAAGGCACGACGATTCTCGCGCTGCCGCTCGACGAGGCGTCGGCAAAGATCCGCAGCGGCCCGCCGACCGACGACGCCGCCGACCTCGAGCTCTCCGTCTGGGCGGGCGTAATCCCCCTGAGGATCGAGCCGTCGGAACCCGTGCCGGCCACGGCCGTCGACAGCCCTCCGCCCTCATACGCAACCGGCTATGTCCGCTTGACCCCGGCCGAGGCTGCGCCTACCCTGAGGCCACGATGACTCCCGCAACTCGCATCTGGGCCTGGCGTTGCGAGCGGAGCGGGAGCCTGCGCCTGCGCTGACCTAGGCCGGTACAGCCCGTTTCCGCTCACCGAGACCTTCCACCGGAAGGTCTTTTTGTACGCCCGTCGATTCAACGGAGAATCTCGAGATAGCCGTCGCACCCGACATCGCCACCGATCTCGTCACCCCTCTCGGCGCCTACCTGAGACTGCGCCGGGAAGGCCGTGCAGCCTTCCTGCTCGAGTCGGTCGAACGCGGACGGCTCGGACGACACTCGCTCGTCGGCTGCGGCACGCGGCTCTGCGATCTTGCAGAGGCAGAGACGTGCGGAGAGCCGGTCGTCGGCTATCTCTCGTACGACTACGCCGCGCGCCTGGAACCGACCGTGCCTCTTCCGCACGAAGGGACGGGTCTGGCCGAGAGTCGTTTTGTCGTCGCGGACGTCCTGATCAGGTTCGACCACGTCCTGGGCAGCGCAGAGGTGATCCGCGGGGACCCTGCTGCGCTGTCGTCGCTGCTTGCCCAGCCGGTCCCGGCTCTTCCGCGCTTGCACGGTCGGCGCAACTCGGCCCGACGTACTCCAGGCCGAGCGGAATACGAAGCATGGGTGCGCTCGGCCAAGGAACACATCCGCGCGGGCGACGCGTTCCAGATCGTGCTCTCCCAACGTGCGGAGCGACGCACCTCGGCCTCTGCGCTCGAGCTGTATCGCGCCTTACGGCGTGTCAACCCGTCGCCGTACCTCTTCCTGCTCGAGCTCGACGACCTCGCGCTGATCGGGTCGTCCCCCGAGACGCTGGTCAAGTGCGAAGGCCGTCGCGCCGGAGTCAACCCGATCGCCGGGACGACCGAACGAGGCGAAGGCGATGCAGAACGGCTGCTCGCGTCCGAGAAGGACCGGGCCGAGCACGTGATGCTCGTCGACCTGGGTCGCAACGATCTCTCGCGCGTCTGTGTGCCCGGCACCGTGGAGGTCGAGAAGTTCCTCCAAGTGGAGCGGTACTCGCACGTCACGCATCTCGTCTCGCAGGTGGCCGGCGACCTTCGCGACGACGTGACATCGTTCGACCTCCTGCGCGCCTGCTTCCCGGCGGGAACGGTGTCCGGTGCGCCGAAGGTGCGCGCGATGCAGCTGATCTCGGAGCTCGAGGGCAGGCGACGAGGCCCGTACGCAGGCGCGGTCGGCTACGCCCTGCCAGAAGAAAGCACGCTCGATACCTGCATCGCGATCAGGACGATCGTCCTTCGAGATGGAGTCGCGCATCTGCAGGCCGGAGCCGGAATCGTCGCCGATTCCGAGCCCGCCGCCGAGCACGAGGAGTGCCTGCGCAAGCTCGCGGCCGTCGAAGCGGCGATCGATCTCGCGGAGGCGGATCAGCGGTGATCCTGCTCGTCGACAACTACGACTCCTTCACCTACAACCTCGCGCATCTGTTCGCCGAGCTCGGCGCCGACGTCACCGTGCGCCGTAATGATGCGATCGACGCCGACACCGCGGAACGACTCTCGCCGTCGCACCTGGTGATCTCACCCGGTCCGGGCCGTCCTGCAGACGCAGGCTCGACGCCGGAGATCGTGCGGCGCCTCGCGCTCACCACGCCGACGCTCGGGGTCTGCCTCGGGCACCAGGCGATCGTCGAGGCGTTCGGCGGCGAGGTCGCAGCCGCCCGGGAGCTCGTCCACGGCAAGTCCTGCACCGTGAATCACGACGGACGAGGCGTCTTCGTCGGGCTCCCGCAGGAGCTCGAGGTCGGGCGGTACCACTCCCTGGCCGCGACTGCCGTCGCGGCCGAGCTGGAGATCTGCGCCACCGCCGCGGACGGTGAAATCATGGCTGTTCGCCATCGCACCTTGAACGTCCACGGCGTGCAGTTCCACCCCGAATCCGTCCTCACCCCACTGGGGCGCGAAATCGCGCGAAACTTCCTGAACCAGTGATCCAGGAAGTCATCGGCAAGCTGCTCGACGGTACTCAGTTGGCGCGTGCGGAAGCACGCGCAGTGATGGACGAAATCATGCGCGGCGAGGCGACGCCGGCGCAGATCGGAGGATTTCTGGTCGCACTGCGCTCGAAAGGCGAGACGGCCGACGAGATCACAGGTTGCGCCGAGGCGATGCGCGACCACGTCCTCGTCGTTCGGCCGGACCGCGACGACCTCGTGGACACCGCGGGCACCGGCGGTGACGGAGCCCATACCATCAACATCTCGACCGCCGCCGCGCTCGTCGCCGCCGCCGCCGGCGCCGGAGTGGCGAAGCACGGCAACCGCGCCGTCTCATCTGCGTGCGGGTCCGCCGACGTCCTCGAAGCGCTGGGCTTCGCGCTCGCGCAAGAGCCGCAGCGAATTGCGAGGTCGATCGACGAGCTCGGGTTCGGCTTTCTGTTCGCTCCTTCACACCATCCTGCGATGCGACACGCCGCGGCGGTGCGTAGGGAGCTCGCGACGAGGACGGTGTTCAACGTGCTCGGCCCGTTGACGAATCCCGCGGGCGCGCGAGCCCAGGTCGTCGGCGTCTACTCCCCCGGCCTCGTGCGAACGATCGCCGACGTGCTCGCCCGTTTGGGCGCTCGCCGCGCTTATGTCGTACATGGTGAAGGGGGCATCGACGAGCTCTCACCGGTCGGCCAGAACCTCGTCGCCGAGGTCGTGGACGGCGAGGTGCTGGAGCGCCGGCTCGATCCGGAAAGCGAGCTAGGCATCCCGCGCTGCAGCGTCGACGAGCTCCGCGGCGGGAGTCCCGCGGAAAACGCGGAGGCGATCCGGGAGGTCTTTGCCGGCGCAGGCGGTGGGCGACGCGATGCAATCTTGCTCAACGCCGCCGGGGCGATCGCGGCAGGCGGGCACGCCGCCGACCTGCGCGAAGGCCTCGAGGTGGCGCGGCGGACGATCGACTCGGGCGCAGCGGCGGAACGGCTCGAGTTGCTGATCGCGTTCTCGCGGGAGACCGTGGCAGCCTGATGGGCCGTTTCCGCGACGCTCTCTCCGCCTCCGGGCTCGCCGCGATCGCAGAGGTGAAGCGCCGCTCGCCGTCCGCGGGAGACCTTCGCCCCGACGCCGACCCCGCGCGGCTCGCCGCGCAGTTCGCGAACGCAGGCGCGGCCGCGATCTCGATCCTCGTC